>JACCYP010000210.1 GCA_013696425.1 Thermoleophilaceae bacterium | reverse complement strand
CGCGGGCCCCGGGCCGGGGCTCACCAGCAACTCGCCCTCCGGGAGCAGCGCCGCGAGCGCGTCGGCGGCGTCCGCGAGCGCCGGGTTCGCGCCCTCGCCCCGGAGCACACGCGCGGGCGCGGCGATGGCGCGCAGGCTCCCACGCGTGAACTCCCAGTTGGTCTCGGCGTGAAGGTCGATCCCCGCGAGGCGCATGTCCTCCCCCTCCCCCGCGGACTCCTCGAGCTCGTCGCGCAGTGCGGACATCCGGGCCGGACCGGTGGCCGAGAGCGCGAGCAGCGGCGGGTCGGCCAGCACGGCGGCGGGCACGAGCTCGGGCCGGCGGCGCATGAGGTCGAGCACGATCATCGCCCCCGTGCCCTGCCCGGCGAGCACGGCGGGCGAGCCGGCGTCCTCGACGATCGCCGCCAGATCCTCGGACTGCTCCTCGATGGTGGTGCCCGAGTAGGGCGCCGGCGCCTCGCTCGTGCCGTAGCCGCGGCGGTCGTAGGCGATCGACCGCACCCGCGGCCCGAGCGACGCGATCGTGGCCTCCCAGACCGTCCGGTCGAATCCCGCGGGATGCACGAACACCACCCCCGGACCCTCGCCGCGCTCCTCGGCCGCGAACTCGAGGCCCGCCGCCTCGACGGTGCGCAGCGTCACTTGCGTGACGGATGGATGCGGTCCAGCAACGGCAGCAGCACGCTGCGCGGCGAGACCTGCCCGAGCAGCGCACTGACCCGGTTCGGCGCGCCGGGGATCACCACGCGCTTTCCGCGGTCGAGCCCGTCGATGGCCGCGGCCGCCACGTCCTCGGCAGTCGACCACAGAAAGCCCGGAACGGAGTTCGCCTCCTCGCCGAGGCCGGAGGCGTCCACGAACTCTGTCCTCACCGGGCCGGGGCAGAGCGAGGTGACGCTCACGCCGCTGCCGCGCAACTCGCGGTTGAGCGCGTCGGAGAACGACAGGACGAAGGCCTTCGACGCCGCGTAGGTCGCCTGGTGGGGCATCGGCTGGAACGCGGCGGTCGAGGCCACGTTCAGGATGCCGCCGCGCCCGCGCGCGACCATCGCCGGCAGCCACTCCGAGGCGAGCGCGACGTAGGACTCGACGTTCGTGCGCACGAGCGCGATCTCACGTTCGGTATCGGTCTCTGCGAAGGGACCGGAGGTGCTGAAGCCGGCGTTGTTCACGAGCACCTCGACATCGAGGGCCGCAGTCGCGACGGCCGCGACGAGTCCGGCGCGTGCGGATTCGTCGGTGAGGTCGCAGGCGAACACCTCCGCGCGCACCTCGTGGGCAGATGAGATCTCGGCCGCGAGCTCGCGCAGGCGGTCCTCGCGGCGCGCCACCAGCGCGACTCCGTGGCCGCGCGCGGCCAGCACGCGTGCCATCTCGGCGCCGATACCCGAGGAGGCGCCCGTGACGAGCGCTACGGAATCGGGGGCGGGAGCAGGAAGTGCCATGGACGCGAGAGGCTACCCTCTGTCCATGTCCTCAGAAGATCCTTTCGGCGGACTCTTCGGCGATCCCGACGAGCTCCGCAAGCGCCTGGCGGAGATGGCCGAGCAGATGCAGGGCGCTCAGACGGTGGCCTGGGCCGACAACGCGATCAAGCTCGCGGTCGACATGACGGTCGCCGGCATGGGTCGCATGAACCTCCAGGGCAACGCCGAGCAGCAGTCCGAGGAGCTGCGGGTCGCGATGAGCCGCATCTTTCCCGAGGCCGTCACGCTGGTGCGCGAGGCCCGCGAGGGCTTCGGGGCCTAGGGGGTACCTCCGCGGGCATCCCTGCCCGCCGCTCGATGGTCACGGCGGCGTCCGGCCGCCGTGAACGGGCCGGTTTCGCCGCCCCTCCGCCTCCCGCTCCTCACGCCCGCGGGCGATGACCTCTTTGAAGGAGCGGAACTTGAAGATGAATACGAGCGACGCGAAGCCGATCCCGAAGGTGAGCGCCGCGAGCGCGATCTGCTGGCCGACGGAGTAGGCGGCAACCGTGGCACCGCTCGCGGTTCCCGAGAAGACCTTCGCGAGCAGCGCCTGCTGCACACCCGCGCCCTGCGGCGTGAACGGCACCGCGGCGGCCACGGCGTTCACGCCCAGCACGAGCAGCACGTTCGTGACCGAGCCACCGACGCCGAACGCCTCGAGCAGGAACCAGAACGCGGTGAATCGGAAGCACCACGCGCCGGTCTGGACCAGGAACACCTGGCGGAAGTAGCGCTCGCGGTCGGAGAGGATCGTGAGCCCCTGGCGCACGCGTGCCCAGAACGCCCGGACCCGGACCGAGAGCACCGCGGTCACGATCAGCAGCCCGATCGCGGTGGCCGTCAGGAAGAACAGCGCGAAGCGCGGATGCGAGGCGAAGTAGGAGAGGTCGAAGGCATTGAGCTTCGAGAAGTCCGGCGGCTTCGGGAATACCCCCCGCGTGAACGCGAACAGCAGGATCATCGAACCGAAGACCACGTCGAAGATCAGCTCGACCGAGAAGGTGGCCGCCACCGCCGGGTAACTCGAGTGCGGCACGGAGCTCTTCGTGAGGAAGATCCGCACGAGGTCGCCGCCGCGGGCGGGGATCACGCTGTTGAACCCGTAGCCGGCCCAGTACGCGCCCCAGATGTAGAGGAACGGGAACTGCTCGTCCGGATAGGCGGCGCGCAGGATGTTGTAGGAGGCCCGCGCCCGTAGCGACAGGTAGCCGACAAACGCGAGCAGTGCGATCACGAGCGGGCCCCAGTTAATCGAGGCGAGGGAGTCGAAGAACGACTCGAGGGCATCGAAGAAGGAGGTGAACGAGTCGCCTATGGCAAAGGTCCGGAGCACGGGGATAAGGTAGGCGCATGCCCCCATCAGACGCTCTGCGGAGCACGCGCGAGGCCCTCGTACGCGAGCACATGGACTCCGAGAACCGGCACGAGTACGACGCCACGCTGGCCACCTTCGAGCACCCGCGCTACGAGATCATCCCGACCGGCGACGTCTGGGACGGCGAGGGCGAGGTGAGGGACTACTTCACCGAGAGCCGCACCGCCTTCCCCGACCAGCGCAACGAGCTGATCGCGCTCCACCACGCCGAGGACGCCGTGATCGTCGAGTTCTTCCTGCGCGGCACCCACGAGGGGGACTTCCGCGGGTTCCCCCCGACCGGCCGCTCGTTCGAGTGCCGGATGCTTGCGATGTTCGTTTTCGAGGAGGACCGCCTGGTGTGCGAGCGGGTCTACTTCGACAGGGCGACGATTCTCGCCCAGCTCACCGAAGACTGAGCGAGCCGCTCAACCGTCGTTGCGGCGGCCGGCGGCGATGGCCCACGCGATGAAGAGCGCCTGGAACGGCAGGCGACCGTACAGGGCTGCCTTCGGCACGTCCTTGTAGTCATCCGGGTTGAGCGCCATGTGGACGTTCGCCGGGTACACGCCGATCAGCGTGAGCACGCTCAGCCAGACCCCCGCCTTGCGCGTGGCCGGGTGGATCGTGAGCGCACCGCCGACGAACTCCGCCACCCCGCTCGCGTACACGAGCTCGCGGTGGGCCGGCAGCCAGTCCGGCATGATCGCCTCATAGGTCTTCGGGATAACGAAATGCATGATCCCGGCGAACATGAAGAAGGGGCCGAAGCGTTTTGCGATCACTTGAGGAGCCTCGATAGACGGCGGTCCTTGAGCACCCGGCCGCCGGTCTGCTCGGCGGGACAATAGGTCATCACGTAGTCCTTGAAGTGGACCGCCTCGAGGATGGCGCCGCACCGCGGGCACGGCTCGCCCTGGCGGCGGTGGACCTTCAGCGGCATCGGCAGCTTGTCCGGCAGCTTGTCGCCGACCACATCCTCGTAGTGGGCGAGCGCGCCGCCGAGCACCGACTCGGTGGCGAGGCGCAGGCGCGCGACCTCCGCGCCGTCGAGATCCGCACCCTTGCGGAAGGGCGACTGCTCAGCCTCCCACAGGATCTCGTCCACCCACGAGCGGCCGATTCCGGCGATGGTGCGCTGGTCGCGCAGCAGCGAATGGAGATGGTGGGGCTGGCCGAGGAGCGCCGCCCACTCCTCGTGCTCCGGAGGCGGGTAGGCCTCCGGGCCGAGCTTCGCGACGTCAGGGTCTGTGTCGACCTCGCCTGCGGGCAGGAGCTTCGCCCACGCCCGCTGCTGCGTGCCGAACTCGCGCAGGCGCAGCTCGCGCCCATCGGTGAGCCGCAGCAGCAGCCGCGCCGTACGGTCGCGCATCGATGCGCGCTTGTCGTGCAGCTGGATCCGCCCGCCCTGCATCAGGTGCATGAGCACCGTGTGCTCGCCGAAGCCGAGCTTGATCAGCTTGCCCCGCCGCCGCGCGCTCTCGAGCCTGCGCCCGGCGAGGGAGTCCAGCGGCGGGTCGAACGTCTTCATCGTGTTCATACCGGGCGCCATCGCCGACTCGATCTCCACGCCCCCGGCCGCCGCCTCGATGCGGCGCACGGCGATCTCTATCTCCGGCATCTCGGGCACGTATTTATTGTGGCGGGCATATGCGAATTTCAGTGGCAGCCGACGAACGGGCCGGAGTGGCCGACGCCCTGGTGAAGGCCCTGCGCGAGCGCGGGCACGAGCCCGTGCTTCACGGAGCGCTCGCCGAAGACGAACGCGACGACTGGGCGTGGGCCAGCGAGGCGGCCGCACGCGACGTGGCCGCCGGCCGCGCCGAGCAGGGCGTGGTGGCGTGCTGGACCGGCACGGGCGCCTCGATCGCGGCCAACAAGGTCCAGGGCGTGCGCGCCGCGCTGTGCGCCGATGCCGAGACCGCCGCGGGAGCGCGGCGCTGGAACGATGCGAACGTGCTCGCGCTCTCCCTGCGCACCACCAGCGAGGCGCTGCTCGCCGAGATCCTCGACGCCTGGTTCGGCGGTGAGGCGAGCCCGGACGAGGACGACGCGGCGAACGTGCGCCACGTCGACGAGATCAGCTAGACCCTATGTCCCGGTGAACGTCCGGCGCCTGCTGGTCGAGGCCGCCTGGCACTACCGCAACCCGCCCAGGACCGGGCGGGAGATCGAGCGTCGCCAGGAGGGCCAACCTCCGGCTGCAGTTGCGGTCGCCTGGTCGGCGCAGCGGCGCCTGCACCGAACCCACTCGCGGATGCGCAAGCGCAACAAGCGCTCAACCGTGACCACCGTCGCCGTCGCCCGTGAGCTCGCCGGCTTCTGCTGGGCGGTCGCCCTGATCGAGTGAGCCTCTCTCGCCGCTGACGGCTCGAGGGGCGGCGGAGCCGGCCTTCGCGCGAGGGATCCGCGAAACACCTATGAGCAACCGCTCCGGCGGCCACGCTCGTTGCTAGAGGGCGGCCCTCACGACGAAATCCGGTCCTGCGGCCTCACGGATCCGCGCATATCAGCCTGACCGCGCGTCGCGCAATCAAGCCGGAGCCGCCGCCCCTCGAGCCGAAAAAGCCCGCCTTTGCCGCGGGCTCTCAGTGGTGGGGGCTTGACAAACGTCGGGACATATCAGGTGTAGTTCGTGTCCGGGCCGTTCCAGCGCCAGGTGACCTTCTCCCCCTGGTCGATCGTGACCGTCTGGGGGTTGAAGGCGCCCGCCCCGACGCCGACCGTCTGGTCGGCCGCGAGGGCGGAGGCCGCCACCGCGACGAGTACGAGAGCGGTGAGTGCTGTAAGGATTCTTGATCCGCATGGAGATAGTCGATACCCGCGAGGAGGCGATTTCACTGGAAAGCCCCCCGCTGATAGTGAG
>JACCYP010000189.1 GCA_013696425.1 Thermoleophilaceae bacterium | reverse complement strand
CACGAGGTCTGGGCGCTTCGTGCGCCCGTCGGCCTTTACGCCCTGGCGGGTGATCCGGACGATCTCGTCCATCACCGTCTTGTCGTCCACGGCGTAGCCCGTGCCCGGATTGGTCTGAACGTTCTTGCAGTAGTCCTCATCGCCCTGCAGCGAGGAGGAGCACGGCGCCCAGAGGTGGTCGGCGTCGGGGTTCTTCCCGTCGAGCTCGCGCCCGGCGAAGATCGAGCCGAGCTTCGGCTTGCCGAACACGCCCGCGGTCACGAGGCCGTCCGGGTTGCCCTGGCGCTTCACGGCCTGGAACACGGTTTCGGCGAGCAGGCAGCTCGCGCCCTCGCCGCTGGTCTCCGTGGGCGGCTTGGCCTCGTCGGCGGCGCCGGTGCCCTCGCACGAGTTCGCCTTGAGCGGCTGGTAGATGGCGAAGGCGTTCCCGGCGACGCCCGACTTGTCGATGTAGGCGCCGGTGGCCATCGACACGTGGTTGGGGTTCGTCTCAGCCACGATGCTCGCGCGCGACTCCTTGAAGTAGGTGCCGCCCAGGGCGCGCACGTTGGGGAGCGTGCCCTGGTCGTAGCGGTCGCCGTCCGTGCCGTCGAGCACGAGCACGTAGACCAGCGGCCGGGGGGTCGCGGCATGGGCCGTGGCGGCCGCAAAGAGAGCTAGGAGTAGCGCCAGCGCGATGCGCACCGGCCTGATGCTGCCACGCGCGCGCCCGGGGCGCGAAGGTCGACAACACGAAAGAAACATTGCGGGCGTAACTCTGGGTGATCTCGTGCGTTCTCTTAGTAGTAAGCGCCGAGCTAAAGGAACTCGGCTTGTCAACCGAAACAGTCAGAGTGGTGACAACGGACATGTACGGCGGAGACGACGAGACAACAAACAACGGCTGGTAAGGGCCACCGCTCCGCGGAAGGGTTGCCCCAGGCGGGCATCCGGCCCGCCTCCTGATGGAATCCGCGGCCTCCGGCCGCGTTCCTAAAGCCCCAGCTGGCGGCCGAGGATCTCCTTCATGATCTCGTCCGTGCCGCCGCCGATCGGGCCCAGCCGCGAGTCCCTCGCGGCCCGCTCGATCCCATACTCCTTCATGTAGCCGGCCCCTCCGAAGACCTGGAGGGCGTCGTCCCACACCTCGAAGGCATCGCGCTGGGTCTTCAGCTTGGCCTCCGTGACCTCGCGGATCGCGTCGTGCCCTTCGTAGAAGAGGCGCAGTGCGTGGTAGGTGAGCGCGCGGCCGGTCTCGTACCGCAGCGCCATCTCGGCGATCTTGTGCCGGATCACCTGGTGCTTGCCGATCGGCCGGCCGAACGCTGAGCGCTGCTGGGCGTACTCGATCGTCCGCTCGACGGCCAGGCCCATGGACGCAACCGAGCCGAGCGCCATCAACAGCCGCTCCCACTGGAAGTTGGCCATGATCAGGTAGAAGCCCTTGTTCTCCTCGCCGAGGAGGTTCTCCTCGGGCACGAACACGTCGGCGAAGGCGAGCTCGGCCGTGTCGGAGGCGTGCCAGCCCATCTTCTCGAGCTTCTTCGCGACCGAGTAGCCATCCATTCCCTTCTCGAGGATGAGGAACGAGATGCCGTGGTGGCCGCCCTCGGAGGTGGTCTTGACCGCGGTGACCACGAAGTCGGCCCGCACCCCGTTGGTGATGTAGGTCTTCGAGCCGTTGACCACGTAGCCCCCGTCGACTTTCTTGGCGCTCGTGCGCAGCCCGGCCACGTCCGATCCGGCGTCCGGCTCGGTGATCCCGAGCGCGGCGATCTTCTCGCCCGCGATCGCCGGCACCAGGAAGCGCTGCTTCTGCTCCTCGGTGCCGAACTTGAACACGGGCGGCGTCGCGATCCCGATGTGGGCCCCGATGCCGGCGGCGAGCCCGCCCGAGCCGGCGCGCGTGATCTCCTCGGTGAAGACCGCGTCGTGGATGTAGTCGCCTCCCTCGCCGCCGTAGCGCTCGGGGTACTTGAGACCGAGGAAGCCGACCGCGGCGAGCTTGCCGAAAACCTCGTCGGGGAACCAGCGGTCGTCCTCCCACTGCTCGGCGTGGGGACGCAGCTCCCTCTCCACGAAGCGCCGGATCGAGGCCCGCA
>JACCYP010000188.1 GCA_013696425.1 Thermoleophilaceae bacterium | reverse complement strand
GGGCCAGGGCGACGCCACGCTCGTCCAGGACCCCTCGGGCGCGGCAGTTCTCTTCGACGGCGGGCGCCCGGAGGCCCGGGTCGCGCGGCTGATCCGGGGGGCCGGCGTGCGCCGTCTCGCGATGGTTGTGGCCACCCACCAGTCCGCTGACCACCACGGTGGCCTCGAGGAGGTGATCGAGCGGGTGCCGGTGGGGATGCTGCTCGAGAATGGCGGGGGTACCCGCGACCCGACCTACCGCGCCATGGTCGAGGCGGCGCGCCGGCGAGGTGTGAGGATCGTGGCGGCCCGCGCCGGCCAGGTCTTCCGCGCCGGTGGAGTGCAGATCCGCGTGATCGGTCCTCCGCCGCTCCCACTGGGCACACCCCCGCCCGAGGATCCGAACGAGCGGGCGCTCGTGACGGTGGTCAGCCGCGGGAACTTCGACCTGTTCCTCTCCGCCGACGCCGAGAGCCCTGCGCTCGAAGGCCTGCCGCTGCCCCGGGTCGAGGCGATGAAGGTGCCCCACCACGGCAGCGCCGACCCCGGCCTGCCGCGGATCCTGGACCGCCTACGGCCCCAGGTGGCCGCGATCGAGGTCGGTGAGGCCAATCCGTATCGTCATCCGCGGCCCGAGACGCTGGCCGCGCTCGAGCGGGCCGTGCCCCACGTCTACCGCACCGACGAGCACGGCACGATCCGCCTCGCGGTCGAAGGAGCGAGGGCCACGGTCGACACCGACCGGTGACGACGGACGCTGCGCCTATATTCGAGCGCGATGGCGGACCTGAAGCCCCTTTACCTCGTGTACGGCGAGGATGCCGCGAAGATCGACCGCTGGCGCTCGCGTATGCGCAGGCGCGCGGAGGCCGAGGGCGGCGCCGGCGCACTCGAGCTCTTCGAGGGCAAGGAGGGAGGACCGGAGGCGGTCGCCGCCGCGCTCGCGACCCTGTCGTTCTCCGAGGGCAGGCGCTATCTGCTCGCCGACGGGGTCGAGGGCTGGAAGACGGGCGAGCTCCCCGCGATCGAGGCCGGGATGGGCGCGATCCCGCCCGACCTCTCGCTCCTGCTCGTTGCGCGCGGGAAGCCGCCGCCGTCGCTCGCGAAAGCGGTCGAGAAATGCGGCGGGGAGGTGCACAACCTCGAGGGGCGCAAGCCTTGGGAGATGCCGGGCTGGGCCCGGGATCACGCGCAGACGGAGGGCCTGCGCCTCGATGGCGAAGCGGCGAAGATGCTCGTAGGAGTCGTGGGCACGAGCCAGCTGCGGCTCGCCCGCGAGATCGAGAAGATCGCGCTCGCCAAGCATCCGGATACGAACGTGAGCGCCGAGGATGTGCGCGAGCTCGCCTCCGGCGATGCGGGCCCTGACGTTTGGGCGCTCGCGGACGCGCTGGTGGCCGGGCGGGTCGATGCTGCACTCGCTGTGGCCGAGGGCCTCGGCGGCGAGAAGCCCACGTCGCTCTCCTACGGGCTCGTGCGCGAGCTGCGGGCCGTGCACCGCGCGGCCGCGCTCGCGGATGCCGGCATTGCCGACGCCCAGATCGCCAAGGAGCTTGGTGGACCACCTTGGAAGGCGAAGAAGACGCTCGCCAAGGCACGCAAGGCCGATCGCGACGCTCTCGAGCGCGCAATCTGCGCATTCGCCGACTTCGAGGTGGAGACCCGCGGCGGCGGCCAGCTCGACGAGGCGACCGCGTTCACGCGGACGCTTGTCCGAGCGGCGAGGTGAGCTGCGGCGACGCTAGGAGCTGCGGAGGGCGGCCGCGCGGCTCTTCTTGCGCGCACCGGTGTTCTTGTGCAGCGCGCCGGTCTTCACGGCGCGGTCGATCTGCGCGATGAGGGTCTTGTGCTCCTCGTCGGCCTTGGCCGTATCGCCCGCGGCGACGGCCTCTTCGAGGCGCCGGCGGTAGGTCTTTATGGCGGACGTGTAGTGCCTGTTCTCCAGGCGCTCCCGCTCGGTCCGGGCGATCCTCTTGGTCTGTGACTTGATGTTGGCCACGAGCAGCGGCCTAGGATAGCGCCCGAATGGCGACTGCCGACAGCGAGCCGATGGCGCCCGCCCCGCCTCGCCGCCGGCTGGCGGTCAACACTGCCTTCTTCTCCTTCGCCACCGGACTCTCGCGGGTTGTCGGGCTCGTGCGCGAGGTCGTCGCGGCCAACTACTTCGGTGTCACCGGGGCGATGTCGGCGTTCACGATCGCGTTCCAGTTCCCGAATCTGATCCGGGCGCTGTTCGCCGACGCCGCGCTCCAGGGTGCGTTCGTGCCCGTCTTCACCGAGCTGCTCGAGAAGGACAAGCGCAAGGAAGCCTTCCGCCTGGCCTCGAGCCTGATCCTGATCATCACGCTCGTCCTCGGGTCGCTAACGCTGATCTTCTTCCTCGCCGCCCCCGTCGTGATGCCGCTGTTCGCGCCGGGCCTCAGCGAGCCTCTGCAGGAGCTCACGACCAATCTCGCGCGGCTGATGTTCCCGATCGTGCTGCTGCTCGCGCTCTCGGGCGTGACGGTCGGGATGCTCAACTCCTTCGAGCACTTCGCCGTACCGGCGCTCGCGCCGGTGGCGTGGAACCTCGTGATCATCAGCTGCCTGGTCTTCCTGCGGCCGGCCTTCGCCGACGGGAACGAGATCTACGCCTACGCGGTCGGTGTGCTCGCGGGAACGGTGGTCCAGCTGCTGCTGCCGCTGCCCTGGCTGCGCGGACGCGGCGGGCGGTTCACGTTCACGCTCGAGTGGAACGAGCACGTGAAGCAGGTCCTGCTGCTGATGCTGCCGGTGACGATCGCGCTCGGCCTCATCAACTTCTCGCTGCTGATCAACTCGTTCTTCGGAACGCTGGTGAGCGACGAGGCTCCGGCCGCGATCGACCGCGCCTTCCGGATCTACATGCTGCCCCAGGGCCTGTTCTCGGTCGCGATCGCGACGATCCTGTTCCCCACGCTGTCGCGCTTCGCGACGCGCGGCGACTTCAAGCGGCTGCGCGAGACGATGGCCAACGGGCTGCGCCAGATCTGCCTGCTGCTCATCCCGAGCGCCGTGATCCTCGCGGTGCTGGCCGATCCGATCACCCGCCTGGTCTACCAGCGCGGCGCGTTCGACACGGAGGCCACCGACCTGGTGTCGACCGCGCTGTTCTGGTGGTCCTTCTCCCTTCCCTTCCAGGGCATCAGCCTGCTCTTCTCGCGCTCGTTCTTCTCACTCCAGCGCCCATGGGCCACCACCGCGCTCGCCGGGGGTAACCTCGTCGTGAACATCGCGATCTCCTTCGCCTTCTACAAGCCATTCGGAGTGGCCGGCGTGGTGATCGGCACCGTTGTCGCCACGATCGCGATGGCGCTCGCCCAGGGCTGGATTCTGCGCGGCATGCTCGGCGGTATCGACGGCGCGGCGACGGCGAGCGCGGGGTTGCGGATCCTCGCCGCGAGCGCGGGCCTGGGGGTCGTCGCCTACGCAGGCTGGCGAGGCCTCGACGAGCTGCTCGGGGCCTCCTTCCCGGCCCAGCTCGCGTCCGTTGGCGGCGGCATCTTCGCCGGCGGTCTCGTCTACGCGTTCGCGGTCTACGCCATGCGTGTGCGCGAGGCGGAGCAGATCTGGTCGCTGCTCACGAGCCGCATGCGGCGGAACCGCGATGTGTAAGAATATCCGTCACTATGTGTATAGTGATGTGCATGAGAACGAACATCGAGATCGACGACGAGCTCATGCGCGAGGCGCGTGCGCTTTCAGGCACTGACACCAAACGCGAAACCGTCGAGCTTGCGCTGCGCGAGCTCGTAAGGCGGCATCGCCAGAAAGGCATCCTCGAGCTGCGAGGGAAGATCGACTGGCAGGGCGACCTGGATTCGTGGCGACGAGACCGCAATTGATCGTCGTGGACACGAGCGTGTGGATCGACCTGCTCCGAGGTCACGCGAGCGCTCAGGCCGACCGGCTCGCCGAGCTGATTACCGACGAAGCACCGATCGCCATCACCGACATCGTGTACACGGAGCTGCTCCAGGGCGTCCCCGACGACCTGGCGGCACGGCGGCTCGACGATCACCTTCAAGTCTTTCCGATTCTGAGGCTCGAGGCGCTACGGGATTTCGCCCTAGCGGCGGAGCTCTTCCGAATAGCCAGGCGAGCGGGAAAGACGATCGGAAAGACAAACGACTGCCTCATCGCCGCGGCCTGCGTGCGCGCGGGCGCACCGATCCTCCACTCCGACGGCGACTTCGACCGGCTGGCCGAGTGCACCCCGCTGACGGTCTTCGGCTAACGACGAGGGCAGGTCAGGCGAAACGCGTCCAGGTCCAGGCGCTTGAAGATCGCGCTCATGCGCAGATCACGGGCGTCGGCGCAGAATCGTTTCGGGCGGCGCCTGTATTCGGCGATGAACACCGCCTTCTTCGCGCGGATGAACGGTGAGTAGGCCTCGCATTCGTCGAACTCGAAGCACTGCTCCACCACCGCCATGTCGAACTTTCGCACGAGCTTGCGCACCTGCGCGGTGTCGTTCTTGAGCGCGATCGAGATGTCCATCCCGTGTGCGAGATCGGCGAGGAACCGGTTGTAGCGCAGCTGGTCGGCGGGGGTCAGCGGGAAGCCGGTCCTGTTCTCGAAGCCGTCGACGTTGTCGGCCTCGATCGCGTCGAAGCCCTTCTCCTTGCACTGGCGGAAGCGGGCTTCGATGATCGGCCGCAGCAGGTCGATCCGGCGGATGTCGAGCCAGCGCTCGTCCTCGAAGCCATCGAGCGGGCGGCCGAGGACCTCCGGCGGGAACGATCCCGCGTCGGGCCGGAAGGGCTCATATGAGCCGGCAACCATGTAACAGATGACCTTGCGCCCCTTCGCGTGGAGATCGGCCACGACGGAGGCGTCGTTCTCCCACCCGTCGATCTCGTAGACCGGCGCCGGCACCGAGGTGTCGACCGGCGTGGTGAGCTGCCACTGCCAGGCAGCCGTGGTCGGCTTCGGGAGCCACCGCGCCGAAGCATCTGGCACACCAGCCGCCAGAATGAACCCCACGAAGATGAGCGCGCCAGCCCGAAACATCAGGAACTTCTCGATTATCGCCCACATCGATCACGGGAAGGCGACCCTTGCCGACCGCATCCTCGAGGTGACCGGGGCGGTCGACGAGCGCAGCCACCGCCCGCAGCTGCTCGACTCGATGGACCTCGAGCGCGAGCGGGGGATCACCATCAAGGCCCAGGCCGTGCGGGTGAACTACAAGGCGCGTGACGGCGAGACCTACCGGCTGCACCTGATCGACACCCCCGGGCACGTCGACTTCACCTACGAGGTGTCGCGCTCGCTGGCCGCGTGCGACGGCGCGCTGCTGCTCACCGACGCGAGCCAGGGCGTCGAGGCCCAGACCGTCGCCAACACATACCTCGCCGTCGACGCCG
Source organism: Thermoleophilaceae bacterium (assembly GCA_013696425.1). Lineage (GTDB taxonomy): Bacteria > Actinomycetota > Thermoleophilia > Solirubrobacterales > Thermoleophilaceae > JACCYP01. The sequence continues at coordinate 1,434 of JACCYP010000188.1, read as the reverse complement.
GTCTCGAGCTGATCCCCGCCATGAACAAGATCGACCTGCCGGGCGCCGAGCCCGAGCGCGTGGCCGAGGAGATCTCCGAGTTGATCGGCGAGCCGGGAGAGGGCGTGCTGCGCATCTCGGCGAAGACCGGGGAGGGGATCGAGGATCTGCTCGAGTCGATCGTCACGCGTATCCCGCCGCCCGTCGGCGATACCGACGCGCCTCCGCGCGCGCTCATCTTCGACTCCGAGTTCGATCAGTACCGCGGGGTGATCGCCTACGTGCGCGTGGTCGACGGCGTCTTCAGGCTCGGCGACGAGATCGTGACGATGGCGGTCGACACCGAATCCGACATCGACGACATCGGCTTCTTCGGGCCGCAGATGACTCAGGTGAAGTCGCTCGAAGCCGGCGAGGTCGGCTACGTGATCACGGGGATCAAGGACGTGTCGCACCTGCGCGTGGGCGACACGATGACCACGCGGGCGAATCCCGCCACCGAGCCGCTGCCCGGCTACCGCGAGGTGAAGCCGATGGTGTTCTGCGGCCTGTTCCCGCTCGACACCGACCAGTTCGCCCAGCTGCGCGACGCGCTCGACAAGCTCGCCCTGAACGACCCGGCGCTCTCATACGAGCCGGAGACCAGCCAGGCCCTCGGCTTCGGCTTCCGCTGCGGCTTCCTCGGCCTGCTGCACATGGACATCATCCGCGAGCGCCTCGAGCGCGAGTACGGGCTCGAGCTGCTCGCCACCACGCCGAACGTCGAGTACGACGTGACGCTCACGAACGGGGAGGAGGTGGCCGTGCACTCGCCCGTCGACATGCCCGAGCGCGGTGTGATCGAGGAGATCCGCGAGCCCTACGTGCGCGCGACCATCCTCTGCCCCAAGGAGCACGTCGGCCAGGTGATGGAGCTCTGCCAGGAGCGCCGCGGTGTGCACGTGTCGATGAGCTATCTCTCGGCGGCGCGCACCCAGATCCAGTACGACCTCCCGCTCGCGGAGATCGTGCTCGACTTCTTCGACCAGCTGAAGTCGCGCACCAAGGGCTACGCCTCGCTCGACTACGAGCTGCTCGGGATGCGCCCGTCGGAGCTCGTGCGCCTCGACATCCTGCTCGCCGGCGACCTCGTCGACGCCCTCTCGATGGTCGTGCACAAGGACAAGGCCTACTTCGCCGGCCGCGCGGTGGCCGAGCGGCTGCAGAAGCAGATCCCGCGCCAGCAGTTCGAGGTCGCGATCCAGGCAGCGATCGGGGCCAACATCATCGCCCGCGAGTCGGTGAAGGCCGTGCGCAAGGACGTGACCGCCAAGTGCTACGGCGGCGACATCTCGCGCAAGCGCAAGCTGCTCGAGCGCCAGAAGGAGGGCAAGAAGCGGATGAAGCAGGTCGGCCGCATCGAGGTGCCCCAGGAGGCCTTCCTCTCCGTGCTCGAGCTCGATGGCGCCGACGGCT
>JACCYP010000176.1 GCA_013696425.1 Thermoleophilaceae bacterium | reverse complement strand
GGATCGCACCGCGCCGCGGCTGCGCCTGCGCTCGCTCGGGCGCCGCTCGCTGCGCGGCCGCGTGGTGTCGGTGCGGGCCTCCTGCGACGAGCCGTGCGCGCTGCTCGGCATCACCCGGTTCAGCTTCTCGAAGCGCCGCGCCCGCGCGAGCGCCGCGCTCAAGACGAGGATCGGCCGCAAGACGCTCCGGCGGCCCGGCCGTGCGACGCTGCGGATGAAGCTCACCCACCGGTCCTACCGCAAGCTGCGCAAGTCGCTACGTGCCAAGAGGCGCGTGCGTGCTCAGATAACTGTCGCCGGGACCGATGCCTCCGGTAACACCGTGCGCCGCCGCCTGAAGATACGCGTGAGGAGCAAGCGATGAACCGCCTGCTGCGCCCGCTCACGCTCCTCCTCGCGGTGGCGCTCTGCGCGAGCGCCACCGCCGCCTTCGACCCGGCGTACGAGCAGCGGAACTTCTCGAAGACGGGCGAGCGCTTCCGGCACCTGACGGGTACGCCCGACTACCAGCAGGAGCTGCGCACGAAGGGCACCGCGTCGGAGGCCGAGATCCCGCCGATCATCGCCGGCGATCCCGAGCGCGCGTCGATGCTCTCGAACCTGTGCGTGCACCACATGGACGGCTGCGCGGGCGACGTGCGCTTCTACGACTGGCCGAACGCCGCACAGGGGCGGGTGCGAAACGGCCCGGTCACGTGGATCTCACGCACCGGCGCGATCATCTCCGGGCACGTCTGGATGAACAGCGGCGGCGAGGCCCGCAAGCCGGGGGTCGTGATCACCAACGGCTCCGTGCAGGCGCCCGAGCAGCTCTACTGGCCGCTCGCCGCAGCCCTCGCGGAGGCCGGCTACGTGGTGCTCACCTGGGACCCCCAGACGCAGGGGCGCTCGAGCGGCCCGCAGGGCGAGTACCAGGCCCAGAGCCCGACCCTCTTCATCGAGGGCACCCAGGACGCGCTCGACTTCTTCCTCTCGACAGCTTCGGCGCCCTATCAGCCGCGGCCCGAGAACCAGCGCCTGCAAGGGCCGCCGACCGGCGCGACCGGCAACTTCGCCACGAAGCAGGACGCCAAGGTCGCGGCGAAGCAGGCTTCCGCGAGCAACCCGTTCGCCGACCGCCTCGATCCGTCCCGGATCGGCATCGCCGGCCACTCGCTCGGCGCCTACGGCGTGTCCGTGGTGGGGAACGTCGACCCGCGCGTCGACGCGCTCGTCGCCTACGACAACCTCACCGCCGGCGGCGGCGAGATGTTCGGCCAGACCGTCGCGCCCATTCCCTCCACCAAGCCCGCGCTCGGCATGGCCAACGACTACGGCCTCACCCCGCAGCCGAACACGAGCGAGCCGGACCCCCAGAGCCGCAACGACGCCTCGAGGAAGGCCTCGGCCGCCGGCAACGACACCGCCCAGGTCAACATCCGCGGCGGCACCCACTACGAGTACGCCGTTATCCCGAACCCCGGCTTCGGCGCGACCCTGCGCGGGCTCGACAAGGCAGGCTGGTACACGCTCGGATGGATGCACAAGTACGTGAAGGGCGACACCCTGCTCGGTGATCGCATGCTGCTCAGCGACCGCTGGCAGCGGGACAAGGCGGAGGGGGACATCGACCCCGACAAGGACGGGAACACCTACTCGAGCTACCTGCGCTCGCGCATCGACATCAAGCGGGCGGACGGCTCGAAGGCGACCTGCGAGGACTTGCGGAAGGGCTGCGGGATCCTGAAGGACGACGGCCTGCCCGGTTTCGGGCTGAAGGAGTTCGCGTTCGGACAGGAGGGTCCCAAGCCCGGGTCGGCCGCCCGGTTCAACGGAGCGCTGCGCGGCGGCTCGTGCGTGACCTCCGCGAAGGTGCCGAAACGCGTCCGGCGCGGCAAGCGCTTCCGCGTGAAGCTGAAGCTCGCGCAGGACACGCGCGTGCTTGCGAGCGTGCGCAAGGTCAAGAAGCCGAGGGCGAAGACGCGCGCGAGCGCGTCGAAGCGCTCGCTGAAGGCCGGCACCCGGGTGCTGAAGCTGAAGGCGCCAAAGCGCGCCGGGCGCTACCGCCTCTCGCTCACGGGGCGCTGCACAGGCGGGAAGCAGACCCGCCGGATCACGCTGAAAGTGCGCTGAACCGGTCCTCAGCGCGGGCTCAGGACCGGAACCCGTGCAAAAACGCCTGCTGAGACAGGATCCCTGACCCGCCCGTACACTTGCCTCATGTCCACAGCGGGTTCAGTCGCCCCCAGGCGGCCTCAGCAGCAGCAGGGATCGGGGAGTTCGGCGTTCGGCGCCGTGTTCGTGGCGCTGCTCGTAATCATCGGCTTCGCCGCGTTCTTCGTCTCGTTCCCACTCGCACCGATCGTGATCATCGCGATCGGCTACGTGATGCTCGTCGCGAACGAGCGCGCGTCGAAGAACAACCGCCCCGCAGCTCCGCAGGGGGGCAACACCAACCTCGACCGCTCCGCGCGCATCGACCGCGAGCGCGAGGTGCGCCGCCGCGCGCTGCGCAACGGAAACGGCAACGGTCCCGCCGAGCCGCAGGTCGAGCCGATCTTCACGAAGCGCACCGCCGCTTAGCGGCCTAGGTCCAGCCGAGCAGTTCCGCGACCCGCTCGTGCAGGGTCATCGGGTCGAACGGCTTCGCGATCACCCCTGCCACCGGCATCGCCTCGAGCCTGCGTAGCTCCGACGGCTGCACCTTCGCCGTGAGCATCACCACCGGTATCTGCGCAGTGGCCTCGGTGGCGCGCAGCTCGGCGACAGTGCCCGGCCCGTCGAGGCCGGGCATCATCACGTCGAGCAGGATCGCGTCCGGGCGACTGGCCGCGGCCCGCTCGAGCGCGTCGCGCCCGGAACTCACCGTCTCGACCTCCCACCCGGCCAGCGCCTGCAGGCTCCGCGCGACGATCGCACGGATGTCGGGCTCGTCGTCGACGACGAGCAGACGGCGCGTCACGCCGGACCCGCCGGAAGGGCGAAGGAGAAGGTGCTCCCCTCCCCCGGCTCGCTCTCGACCCAGATCCGCCCGCCGTGCTGCTCGACGATCGTGCGCGCGATCGGGAGACCGAGGCCGGTGCCGCCCTTCTCGCGCGAGTCCGAGGCGTCGACCTGGGCGAAGCGCTCGAAGATCTGCGACTGCTTGTCTGCGGTAATCCCGCGCCCGTGGTCTGACACGTGCACCACTATCTCGCCGTCCACCGGGCCGGCGCTCACTTCGACGGGCGTACCGTCGTCGGAGAACTTGATCGCGTTGCCGATCAGGTTGGTGAGCGTCTGGATCACGCGGTCCGGATCGGCCTCGAGCTTCGAGGGCCGCGTGGTCTCCTCGAGTGGCACGCCGACAGCGTCGGCCGCCGGGCGCAGCAGCTCCACGGCCTGGTGGACGAGGTCGGCCAGGTCGCAGGGCTCACGTGTGACCGGCGACCGGCGACCGGCCGGACTCCATCCGCTCGAGGTCGAGGATGTCGTTCAGGAGCCGCACGAGGCGGTCGGTGTTCGACACCACCATGTCGAGCATCTCGGCCGCCTCGTCGGACACTTCGCCGAACGCTCGGTGCTACTCGGGCCCTCCCCCCAGCGGATCGGCCTGCGCGAGTACTCCACCGGGAAGCGCGAGCCGTTCTGGCGCCGGAAGGTCGCCTCGTGGCCGTCGGGCTGGACGCTCTCGGAGTAGTTCGTGTCGCGCAGCTTCTTGCGGTCCCAGCCGAGCATGTTCGCCGCGCTCGGGTTGACCCACTCGATCGAGCCTGACGGGTCGATCACGACGAACCCCTCGTAGCCACCACCCGTAGCGCCGCGATCCCTGCTGCTGTGGCGACCATCGCGGCGATCACGGCCGTATGCCACTCCTGCGGCGGCTGGTCTGACTCCCCCGGTATGGCCACCGGGCAGCACCAGCAGCGCGATGGCGGCGGCGATCACCGCGCCGAACTCGAGCCGCGATCCGTACAGCCCGCTCCAGAACACCGGGAGGATCACGAGGATCGCGTAGTTGGAGGCCGCCTCGGGATGGCCCTCGCGCAGCACCGCCACGGCGGCGAGGTAGGCGAGCGGGAGGAGCGCGGCGTCCGCTCGCGGGCGCGCGCCCCAGGGTACGAACGGAGCCGCGAGCATCACGATCGCCGTGATCACCGCCGCCGCAGCGATGAGCCGGAGGTCCGCCTCGCCGTTCTCGGTGAGCGGCAGGAGGAGGAACGGCAGGACGAGCGCCACCGCGAATTGGGGCCGTGCGGCGAAGCAGTCCTTCGGCCCGGAACGGGTGCATTCGGTCGACGGCCATCGCGATCGCGCGTATCGTGGCAGGAGTAGTGGAAGCCAGAGAAGAGATAACGGTCGCGCTCGCCCAGGTCTGGGAGGAGAGCGAGGGCCTGCTCGATCAGCGCGTGGTCGCCGTGGAGGCCGCCGCACACGCGCTGGAGACGGGCGCGCTGCCCGAGCGCGAACGCGAGGAGGCCGAGCACGCCGCGCACAAGC
>JACCYP010000175.1 GCA_013696425.1 Thermoleophilaceae bacterium | reverse complement strand
GCCCGTGACCCAGCTCGAGGTGACCACCCGCCGCGGCGCGGTCTACGCCATCCGCGAGCTGGGCTGGACGCTTGTGGCGGTCACGGCGCGTCCGGCGCTCGCGTCGCTGATGTTCCTCGACCTGCGCAGCCTGGTCGGGCAGCTGGAAACCGCATGACGCCCCGGGGGCGAACATCCCGCAGCGCCCGCGCCCTGGGGACGAGATCTCGGTGAAGGATCGCCGCGGCCCGCTCGGGCCCTTCGGGGCGCTCGCCGAGGAGGCGGCCGCCACGCTGCGCCGCCGCCAGGCCGACCGCGGGCCGCGGGTCGTCGTCTACGACGGCGCCGGCCACGCGCGCACCCTCCCCGAGGGCACCGAGGCCCGCCGCCACCTGCTCGAGGCGGCGGACGAGCTGATCGACCTGGCCGGAGGCCGTCCATGACACTCGTCCCGCCCGCACTCGCCGAGAAGGTCCTCGAGCACGCCCTCGCGCGGGGAGGGGAGTTCGCCGAGATCTACGCCGAGGACCGCCACGGCTTCTCGGTCTCACTCGACGACTCGAAGATCGAAGGCCCCGGCGGCGGCCACGAGCGCGGCGCGGGCGTCCGGGTGGTCTCCGGCGACGCGACCTACTTCGGCCACGTCGACGGGCTGGCCGAGGAGGACCTGATCCGGGTCGCCGACTCGGTCTCCCAGGCTCTGCGCGGGGAACGCGGCGGCGTACAGGACCTCTCCGATCCGACAGCGCCGCACGGGCACGCGATCGCCACCGCCCCGGGCGATGTCGAGGCCGCCCGCAAGGCGGAGCTGCTGCGCCTCTGCGACGAGCGGGCGCGCGGCGCGGGCGACGCCGTCGACCAGGTCACCGCCAGCTACGCCGAGGGCCATCGCGAGGTGGAGGTCTTCAACTCCGACGGCGTGGCCGCGGCCGACCTCCGGACGCGCGTGCGCCTCGGCGTGCAGGTGATCGCCCGCCGTGGGGACCGTGTGGAGACCGGGATGCAGACCCGCGGCGGCCACGCAGGCTTCGAGCTGGTGGAGACCGACCCGGGGCAGATAGCCGACGAGGCCGCGCGAAAGGCGCTCACCCTGCTCGACGCGGTCGATGCGCCGTCGGGGCAGATGCCCGTCGTGGTGGGCAACGGCTTCGGCGGCGTGCTGCTGCACGAGGCCGTGGGGCACGGGCTCGAGTCAGACGCCGTCCAGAAGCGCGCCTCGGTCTATGCCGGCCGGATCGGCGACCAGCTGGCCGAGCCGTTCGTGACCGCCTACGACGACGGCCACAAGGCCAACGCCTGGGGCAGTGACGGCATCGACGACGAGGGCACGCCCACCCAGCCGACGCTGATCCTCGAGGACGGCAGGCTCGTGTCCTACCTCTACGACCTCCTCCGCGCGAAGAAGGACGGCACGGCCTCGACCGGCAACGGGCGCCGGATGTCCTTCCGCCACCTGCCGATCCCGCGCATGACCAACACCTACTTCGCCCCCTGCGACGCGAGCCCCGAGGATCTGATCGCCGGTGTCGGCAACGGCCTCTACGCGGTCTCCTTCGGCGGGGGCCAGGTCGAGCCCGCCACCGGCGACTTCGTGTTCGGCGTGTCCGAGGGCTACCTGATCGAGGACGGCAAGGTGACCGCTCCCGTGCGCGGCGCCACGCTCGTGGGCAACGGCATCGATGCGCTCGCGGGCGTCGACGGGATCGCCGGTGACCTCGACATCGCCACCGGTTTCTGCGGCAAGGACGGCCAGTCGATTCCGGCCGGCGTCGGCCAGCCGCACGTGCGCATCCGCGCGCTCACCGTGGGCGGGACCGCGTAGTGGGCATCGACACCGCCGCCTCCACCGCGGTCGAGCTCGCTCTCGCGCAGGGCGCCGGCTCCGCTGACGCGTTTGGCGTCGAGGGCGAGGACCTGACCGTGCGCGTGTACGAGGGGGAGGTCGAGAGCCTCTCCGAGGCGGGTGCCCGCGGCCTCGGCGTGCGCGTGTTCATCGACGGACGCACCGCGCTCGCCTACGGCACCGACCTCACCGAGCCCGGCATAGGCGCGCTCGCGCGCGGGGCCGTCGAGGCCGCACAGGTGTCCGATCCCGACGAGTACGCGGGGCTGCCGGAGCGCTCCGGCGCCGCCGACGCGCCGCCCATCAGCTCGCCCGAGCTCGCGCGGTGGGACACGGAGCGCAAGATCGACCTGGCGAAGGCAGTAGAGCGCGCGGCGCGCGAGCGCGACGGCATCTCCCAGGTCGAGGACACGATCTACGCCGACAGCCAGACACGCGTGGCGCTCGCCAACTCGACGGGCTTCCGGGGTGAGTACGAGCAGACCGCCGCCTATGCCTACGCATACGCGTTCGCGGGCGAGGGAGCAGAGCTCATGACCGGCCTCGGGGTGGGCGCCGGTCGCGACCCGGCCGCCCTCGACCCCGAGGCGATCGGGGGCGAGGCCGCCGAGCGCGCGCTCGCCCTGCGCGGCGCGACCAAGCCGGCCACCCGGCGCTGCCCCGTGGTGCTCGACACCTTCGTGGCCGCGAGCTTCGCCGGGCTGATCGGCGGCACGCTCTCCGCCGACGCGGTGCAGCGGGGCCGGTCGCTCTTCGCCGGGCGCGAGGGCGAGGAGATCGCCTCGAAGGCCGTGGCGCTCGTGGACGACGGCCTGCATCCGGACGGTCCCGCGACCGCGCCCTTCGACGGCGAGGGCTCGCCCCGCCGGCGCACCCCGCTGATCGAGAACGGCGTGCTCGCGTCGTTCCTGTGGGACGCGCGGACCGCGCGCAAGGGCGGCCGCGAGACCACCGGCTCGGCCTCGCGGAGCTACTCCTCGAAGCCGTCGGTCGGGGCGTCGAACCTCGTGATCGAACCCGGCACCGACACGCTCGAGGATCTCTGCGCGGCCGCCGGCAACGGCGTGCTCGTGACCCACGTGACCGGCCTTCACTCGGGCGTCAACCCGGTCTCCGGAACCCTTTCGGTCGGGGCCACCGGGCGGCTGATCGAGAACGGCCAATTGGGCGCTCCCGTGCGGGAGATGACGATCGCCAGCGACCTCGTCTCGATGCTCAAGTCGGTCCGGGCGGTGGGCTCGCAGGGCCGCTGGGTGCCCTTCGGCGGCAGCGTCATGGCGGCTCCGCTGCTGATCGAGTCGATGTCGGTATCCGGCTCCTAACCCGCTCTTTGCGGGTTTCGAGGACCTGATTCCGCATTGGAAAGCGGGTTTCGTCCGTGGGCGCTGTTAGCTTCGCCCTCTTCCCCGTACATGAAGGAGGAGCAGTGACGAAGTCAGAATTCGCAGACCAGGTGTCGGAGTCGTCCGGGCTCTCGAAGGGTGAGGCCTCGAAGGCGGTCGACGCCGTCATCGACACGCTGACGGAGACGCTGCGGCGCGGAGGAGAGGTCAACCTCACCGGGTTCGGCAAGTTCTCCGTCGCGGATCGTGGCGCACGGCAGGGCGTGAACCCGCAGACGGGTGAGCGCATCCAGATCGCGGCGAGCAAGGTGCCGCGGTTCTCCGCGGGCTCGGCCCTCAAGAAGGCCGTCAAGGGCCAGTCCTAGGGGCTGCGAACCATCGCCTGGCTGCGTCCCCGGCCCGCTCGCGTGCAGAGCACGCGTCGCGAGCCGGCTCCTGGCCAGGCTTGGTTCTCGCACTAGGAGGCGCCGGTGAATGATCCGGCGCACTTCGCTGACCGGGTTGCGGCGCTCGTCGAAGAGCGTCGCAGCCAGGTCGTGCTCGGGCTCGACCCCGACCCGGCTGGCCTGTGGCCGGAGGCGATCGGGGACAAAGGTGACAGGGACCCGCGTGTGGCCGCCGCTGCAGCGGTCGCCCGCC
>JACCYP010000119.1 GCA_013696425.1 Thermoleophilaceae bacterium | reverse complement strand
ATCCCCTTCGGCGGCGGCGTGCGGCGCTGCCTGGGGGCGAGCTTCGCGCTGTTCGAGATGAAGGTCGTGCTGCGCGAGACGCTCCGCGCGGTGCGGTTGCGCGAGGGATCGCGCTGGCCCGCCGAGGGTGTGACGCGGCGGGCAATCACCTTCGCACCCTCGCGCGGGGGCCGCATCGCCGTGAGCGCAGCTAGCTGAATTGCTAGCTTGATATCATCGATCTCGTGCCCGAGCTCAAGCCACTCTTCGTCCGGCTCCCGACGGCGCAGGCCGAGAAGCTCGACCGCGTCTCGTTCGAGAGCAAGACGCCCAAGCAGCAGTTGATCACCGACCTCGTCTCGCGCTATGTGGGCCCCACCGCGGAGGCGCCGGTCGGGAAGCATTCCTTCCGCCCCTACGAGGTGCTGAACATCGCCCAGCTTGCGGATCTCCTCCAGATCGACGAGGAGACCGCGCTCGAGCTGGCCGAGGCCGGGGATATCCCCGGCCGCAGGCTCGGCGATCAGTGGCGCTTCTCGCGTGACGCCGTGCTCGAGTGGCTCGGAGAGGGGGAGGAGGCCGACGATGAGGGCTAGTGGCCTCGTCCCGATGGTGGTGGAGCAGGATGCGCGCGGCGAGCGTTCCTGGGACATCTACTCGCGCCTGCTGAAGGACCGCGTCGTGTTCGTCGGCACCGCGATCGACGACCAGGTCGCGAACATCGTCATCGCCCAGTTGCTGCACCTCGAGTCCGACGACCCGGACAAGGACATCTCGATCTACGTGAACTCCCCCGGCGGCTCCGCCTACGCGGGGCTCGCGATCTACGACGCCATGCAGTTCGTGAAGTGCGACGTCGCCACCACCTGCGTGGGCATCGGAATGTCGGCCGGCGCGCTGATCATGGTCGGCGGCGCGAAGGGCAAGCGCTCCGCCCTGCCCAACAGCCGCATGCTCATCCACCAGCCGAGCGGCGGCTTCGAGGGCCAGTCATCAGACATCGAGATCCACGCACGCGAGGTCATCGCGCTGCGCCGGCGCCTGGACGAGATCTTCGCCCACCACACCGGTCAGACCGTCGAGCAGATGGGCGACGACTCCGATCGCGACCGCTTCTTCACGGCCGAGCAGGCCGTCGAGTACGGGCTGATCGATCAGGTACTGCCGAGCCGGTCGAGCGGGCCGAGCCGCTAGATAGCCTCCGGCGCTCCTTGTTCGCGCCGCCCGTCAACCGCCTGATCACCGAGCTCGCCCGCCTGCCCGGCATCGGGCAGCGCACCGCGCAGCGGCTGGCCTTCCACATCCTGCGCCTGCCGCCCGAGGAGGCGCTCCCGCTGGCCGAGGCGATCAAGGAGGTCAAGGAGACCGTGCGTCAGTGCGAGGTCTGCTTCAACCTCGCCGTCGAGCCGACGTGCCGGGTCTGCCAGGACGAGCGCCGCGACGCCGCGCTCATCTGCGTGGTCGAGGAGCCGAGCGACATCATCCCGATCGAGCGCACCAACGAGTTCAGCGGCCGCTACCACGTGCTCGGCGGCGCCCTGTCGCCGATCGACGGCGTCGATCCGGAGGACCTCCACATCGAGGAACTCGCCAAACGCGTCGAGGCCGGCGGCATCACCGAGGTGGTGGTGGCCACCAACGCCACCACCACCGGCGAGGCAACGGCGCTCTACATAGCCGACCTCATGCGCGAGCGCGCGCCCGACACCGAGGTCACCCGGCTCGCGAGCGGCCTGCCCGTTGGCGCCGACCTCGAGTACGCCGACGAGATCACGCTCGGCAAGGCCCTCTCGGGCCGCCGCCGGCTGTAGCCCGACCCACCTCGCTAACCCCCGCCGGTCCCCCTGCCCTTGCGGGTGATCAACCCGGCGCCGCGCTTGGCCACGAGGATCCGCGCAACCGCCTCGTCGATCCGCCGGCGCGAGATGTCGCCCCGCCGCGCCGCGTTCAGAACGGCGTTAAGCGCCGCCTCCTGATCGCCGCGCGGGCCCGAGATGTAGACCATGTCCGCGCCGGCCTTGACGGCCTGGATCGCGGCGTCGGGCGCCGAGGCCACGGCGGCGACCGCGCCCGCGGCGAGATCGTCAGTGATCGCCACGCCCTTGAAGCGCAGGCGCTCGCGCAGCAGGCCGGTGGTCACGGCCTTCGAGAGTGACGCGGGGGTCACGAAATCGTCCGCGTCATAGGACGCATGGCCCACCACGATGGCCGGCACGCGCGCCCTGATGGCGGTGCGGAAGGGGAGGAGGTCGCGCTGGAGCAGCTCCTCGGTGGTGAGCCCGACCTGGGCGGGGGCATCGTCGGGCGATCCGGTGGCGGCGCCGATGCCGGGGAAGTGCTTGGCCGCGGCGAGCACCCGCGCCCGGCGGTAGGCGGGCACCGTGGCGGCGGCATATGCCGACACGCGCCGGGGGTCGTCGGAGTAGGCCTGGCCCTCGAACACGCCGGTGCCGTCCTCGGTGGTCACATCGAGCGACGGAGCGAAGATCCCGTTCACGCCGAGCGCGCGCAGCGAGGCCCCGGTCTGGCGCGCGCTGGCCGCGGCGCGGCGGGGCGAACCTTGATCCGCGGGTGCGGCGGCGGGGGGCAGGTCGGGGAACTCGGAGAAGTCCCCGCCCTCCTGCGCGGCCATGATCAGCGGCGGCACATGGCGCTCCTGCTGGGAGATCACCACGGCCTCGCCCGCCAGCTGGGCCAGCTGCTGGGGGTTCTGGTAGTTGCGGTTCGATATCACGATGCCGCCGAAGTCCTGACGGCGCAGCTGCGAGGTGAACACCGGCGAGGTGAGGGTCTGCCCGCGGAACCCGATCAGGAACATCTGGGCCACCTTGCGATCAAGCGGCAGGCGCCGCGCGAGGTCCGCCACCGAGCGCGGGACGCGCGG
>JACCYP010000114.1 GCA_013696425.1 Thermoleophilaceae bacterium | reverse complement strand
CCGTTGGAGGTCCCGTAGGTGGGCGGCCCGGCGGTGTTGTAGGGCTGGATCAGCCAGTGGAGGGTCCCGCCGAGGCCCTCGAAGAAGTCGATCCCCTCAGACTCCCCGACGATCTTGCGCTCGATCTCGAGCTGGCGCGCACCGGTGTCGAGGTCGATCGACCAGACCTGGAAGCGATTCGGATCGTCACCGCCGGCCGCGTAGAGCCGGCCCTGGAAAAAGGCTGCGCCCGTGATTCCGCTCGGCGGCACCGCCCCCGGCAGCCGCTTCACGGCCTTGACGGGAGCGGCCGGCGCCGCGTGGGCGGTGGAGATGTCGTTCATGTCGTAAGCGAGGAGGTCCTTGCCCACCTGGGTCCACGCGAGGGTGCCGTCCGGCGAGGGCGCGACCCACATCACCTTTGAAATCTCGGCCGGATCGAGCTTCACGTAGTAGCGCCACTGGAGCGTCTGCGGATCGGCCACGCCGATCGAGCCCGTCTTGCACGTGTTGTTCGGGTCCTTCTCGCCCGGCGCCGCCTGCGGGTAGTAGCACTCCATCGGGAGCAGGATCCGCCCGCCCTCACGGGCGTCCCAGGCGATGTCGCCGATGTGGTTGTACTGCTCCGCCACGTGCACGGCCGGCGGGATCACGTCATCGGTGCGGGCCGACTCGCGCAGCTGGATGTCGGTGCGGTAGAGGCCCGTGTAGACGCCGTTGAAGTACAGATTGCGCTGCGGGTCCGATCCGACGCCCTGGTAGTAGTAGAGCGGCACCGTCGAGCGCGGCGTCTCGACCCAGCGGCCCGGGTCCGCCGCCTGCGAGCCCACCGGCAGCGCCGCCAGCAGGCAGGCCGCGAGCAGAGCCGGCACGACCCGAATCGAGATCCCTCTCCCACGCACAGAGCGGTTGTAGCACTCCGGCTCGGCCGGCCGAGCCGGTCCCCGGGGCGGCTACGCTGCGTCCATGAACGCCCGACCCCATGGCTTCACGGAGGGCCAGCCCGTCTGGGTCGAGGACGGCGACGGCAAGCACCATCCCGGCGTGTTCGTCGGCGACAACGAGAACGCCGGTTGGTTCGGGGGCGGTCCGAGTGCCTACGTGATCCACGAGGACGGCTCGCAGGCCGAGGTCGTCTCGATCTTCCGCATCACCCCGCGCGAGACCTAGCGTCCGGCGTCAGCCCTCCTCGACGATCTCCGGGATGCCGTCCAGCGGGAGCTTCTGGATCACCCAGAAGCGCTCGTAGCGGTCGACGACGCTCTCGATGCTCGGATCGTCGTGCCCGGGAACGAGCGTGAAGCGCATCGGGTCCTCGTGCGTGGCGAGGTACTCGGCATCAATGCTCCGCCACCTTCGACACCGCGGCGTCGAGCTCGTCGACGCTGAACGGGCCGCTGTAACGCTTGCTAACGACCCCGTCGCGGTCGATCACGAAGGTCCACGGCTCGCTCGGCAGCTTCCACTTGGCGAACTGGGGCCGAAAGCCCTTGTCGAGCTCGTTGTCCTGGTAGATCTCCATGTGCACGAACTCGACGTCCTTCTGGTGCTTTGACTTGACCTCCTCGGTCACGTCGATCACGGGCCCGCACACGCGGCTCTGGCACAGCGCGGCCGTGGCGAATGTGAGCACCACGGGCTTCTTGCCGAGCACGTCCTTGAAATCGACCTCGTGCATGGTCGAGGGCGGCTCGCGCGTGTCGATCGATGCGATGTCGCCGCCGACCGAGGCGCGCGTGGGCGTGGAGATCTCGATCGCCTTCTCCCCCACCTTCGGTGCGTCGAAGTCGCCGGACTCGATCGCGATCGGGTCGCTGGCCACGAGCCGTTCGTCGAGGCGCGCAACCGCCATCAGCGCCCAGTTGCCGCCCTTCGGCAGCTTCAGGTCGCTCACATACACCCCGGCGGCGGCGTCGGGATCGGACTTCACAGTCTGGGACTGGAACTGCGGCTTCACCTCGAGCGACTCGTACTTCGCCGGAAACGGGCCGACCACGCCGGAGGAGGCGGTCTGACCGCGGATCGGCGCCGCGTAGAGCGCCGTCTGGGCCTCGGTGATCTGCTTGCGCGAGCGATCGAAGAGCGCGAATCCGAACCGCTCCTCGCCAGCCTGGAGCTGCGTCGAGGCCGGACCGAGCACCGGGCCGGCTCCGAGCGACTTCTTCAGTTCGCCGAGCGTGCGCCCGTCGGCCTTGGGGAAATCGGCGGCACGGGCCACTGGCGGCGCCTCCGCCGCGGAGTCGCCGCGATCCTTGGCCTCGTCGCCGCAGCCGCCGAGAGCGAGCGCTGCGACGCCAAGGCAGGCGAATGTGACCCGCAGGCGCATCGCTTCAAGACTACGGGCTGAAACCGCCCCAGATCCGGCCGTGCGCGCGCTTAACGCGCGATTCAAATAGCTTTCCTTGGTACCGGCCCGGCATGAAGAACCCCCTCGCCTCCAAGGCATTCACCGTAAAGGTCCTCGCCAGGAGCGGGGTGTTGAAGCCGGTCCGCCCGGACCGGCTCGCACGCCTCGGCGTCGCCTACCTGCGCTGGGGAGCCACCCCTGCCACCGGCGCCATCGCAAACGCCCTGCGCCGCCCGAACGACCTCGCGATCATCGACGACGAGGGCAGTCTCACCTGGCGCGAGCTCCATGTGCGGACGAACAAGCTCGCCCATGCGCTCGCCGACGAGGGCGTTGGCGAAGGCGACGGCGTCGCGCTGCTCGCCCGCAACCACCGCTTCTTCATCGAGTCGACGGTCGCGGTCTCGAAGCTCGGCGGTAACTCGCTGTTCCTGAATACCTCCTTCGCGGGTCCGCAGGCGGCGGGCGTGCTCGAGCGCGAGAAGCCACGCGCCGTGATCTACGACGCGGAGTTCCTCGACCTGATCGACGAGGCCACCGAGGGGCGGCAACTCAAGCGCTTCGTCGCCCTCGAGGTCGACGGTGACCCCACACCGCCCGCGAAGGACCGCCGGCTCGAGGACCTGATCCTCGAGGGCGACCCCGCCGAGCCCGTCGCGCCGAAGGAGAACGGCAAGATCGTGATCCTCACCTCGGGCACCACCGGCACGCCGAAGGGCGCCACCCGCGGCGCGCCGAAGTCACTCGACCCGGTGGCCGCGATGCTCGACCGCGTTCCGCTGAAGGCGGAGGAGCGCACGCTGATAGCCGCCCCGCTCTTCCACGCATGGGGCGCCGCTCACTTCCAGATCGCGCTGCCGCTCGGCTCGACGATCGTCCTCCAGCGCAAGTTCGATCCCGAGCGCACGCTCCAGGCGATCGACCGCGAGCGCCCGTCACTCATGGCGGTGGTGCCCGTGATGCTCGCTCGCATCCTCGACCTGCCCGAGGAAACCATCAAGAAGTACGACCTCTCCTCGCTGCGCGTGGTGATGGCGAGCGGCTCGGCGCTGCACGCGAAGCTCGCCAACAAGTGGATGGATGCCACCGGCGAGAACCTCTACAACCTCTACGGCTCGACCGAGGTCGCGTGGGCGGCGATCGCCACGCCGCAGGACATGCGCAGCGCGCCGGGGACCGTCGGCAAGCCCCCACACGGCACCGATGTCGTGATCTTCGGCGAGGGCGACAAGCGCCTGCCCACGGGCGAGACCGGCCGCATCTTCGTCTGGAATGACCTGCTCTTCGAGGGCTACACCGGAGGCTCGGGCTCCAAGCAGGAGCTCGAGGGCATGATGTCCACCGGCGACGTCGGCCATATCGACGAGGAGAACCGGCTGTTCGTCGACTCGCGCGAGGACGACATGATCGTCTCGGGCGGCGAGAACGTGTACCCGGGCGAGGTCGAGGATCTGCTCATGGGCCACGACGCCGTCGAGGAGGCAGCGGTGATCGGCGTCGAGGACGAGCAGTTCGGCGCGCGCCTGAAGGCCGTGGTCGTCAAGGCCAAGGGCAAGTCGATCGACGACGCCGCCCTGAAGGAGCACGTGAAGAAGAACCTCGCCCGCTACAAGGTGCCGCGCGACGTGGAGTTCGTCGACGAGCTGCCGCGAAACGCGACCGGCAAGATCCTGAAGCGCGAGCTCGTCGAGAAGGAGGGGACGAAGTAATGGCCGAGCGCGCCGCGATCATCACCGGAGGGTCGAGCGGCATCGGGCTCGCGATCGCCCGCATGCTCGGGCAGGACGGCTACGGGCTCACGGTGTCCGCCCGCCGTCCCGAGAAGCTCGAGGAAGCGGTCGCCGGGCTGCGGGAGGAGGGCTTCGAGGTGCACACCGTCGCCGCGAACATGGCCAACGAGGAGGACATCAAGCGGATCGCCTCCGAGCACGAGGAGAAGTTCGGCCGCCTCGACGTGCTCGTGAACAACGCCGGGGTGGGCATCGGCGGTCTGATCCACGACGCCGAGACCAAGAAGCTCGACATGCAGCTCGACGTGAACCTGCGCGCGGTCTACCTGATGACGCGGGACTGCGTGCCGCTGCTGCGCGCGGCCGGCAAGGAGCACGGCAAGGCGCTGATCGTGAACACCGCGTCGATCGCCGGGAAGTTCGGCCAGGCCGGCCTTGCCATGTACTCGGCGACCAAGTTCGGCGTGGTCGGGCTATCGCAGGCCACTCAGCAGGAGTACGGACCGGAGGGCATCACCTGCACCGCGCTGTGCCCCGGCTTCGTCGCCACGCCGATGACCGACTGGGTCGAGGGCGAGGTGCCGAAGGACGAGATGATCCAGCCCGAGGACATCGCCGCCGGCGTGCGCTTCCTGCTCGGCACGTCGAAGAACTGCGTCGTGCCCGAGATCCAGTTCCTCAGGCCCAGCGACAAGATGTAAGCCGCAGCGGGCGAGGTTCAGGCGTGCTCGCGCTCGCGCGCGGGGTCCGAGGTGTCCTCGGAGCCGCGATGCAGCGGGTGGCCGGCCGCCTCGTAGGCGTCGGCGCGGCGGAAGACCGGAAGCCAGCTGCGCAAGCGGGGCTTGCGGGGCGCGACACGCTCGGTCCGGGCGGTGAGCACGCGGTGCTCGGAGATCGCGTGGCCGAGGTTCGTCTCCACTCCGGGGGAATCAGCGAGCGAGGCCTCGAGCATTGCGATCAGCGCCGTTATCTCGCGTGGGGTTGCCGGGCGTGCGCGGCCCTTGGCCCCCGTGTAGCGGTCCCAGGCCTTGGCAAAGCCCTCGAAGGACGTGCGGCCGCCGCCGCGGTGGGCGGCGAGCATGGGACAAATGCCGCCGTCGCGGCTGCTGTATGCGCCGACGATGATGCTGTTCGCGCGTACGCCCGAGAGCATCGCGGTCTTCGTGGGTTCGGGCAGGCAGTCGACTGCTGTCCTCAGTGACTGCGCGGCCCTGCGTGGACGCTTCACCGCCGTTACAACTCGCTTTCCATAGGATCCCCTGCGATTCGGCACTCTAATGGCCCCCGTCGCCTCTCTCAAACGGGACCCTCCCCCTGAAAGGAAGCTTGCATGGAACTCGGCCTTCAAGTCGGCTACTGGGGCCTCGGCCTCACCGCCGATCAGCAGCTCCAGCTGGTGAAGGACGCCGAGTCATCCGGCTTCGATTCGGTCTGGGCCGCCGAGGCATACGGCTCCGACACGGCCACCGTGCTCGCCTTTCTCGCCGCCGGGACGGAGAAGATCAAGATCGGTTCGGCCATCTTCCAGATGCCCGCGCGCTCGCCAGCGATGACCGCCATGACCGCGGCCACGCTCGACAACATCTCGGGCGGGCGGATGAAGCTCGGTATCGGCTCGTCCGGGCCGCAGGTGGCCGAGGGCTGGCACGGCCAGCGCTTCGCCCACCAGCTCCAGCGCACGCGCGAGTACGTCGCGATCATGCGCAAGGCACTCGCGCGCGAGCGGCTCGAGTTCAAGGGCGAGGAGTACGAGCTACCGCTGCCGGATGGTCCCGGCAAGGCGCTCAAGCTGACCATCGCGCCGGTGCAGGAGCGGATCCCGATCTACATCGCCGCCATCGGGCCGAAGAACACCGAGCTCGTGGGCGAGATCGCCGACGGGCTCTTGCCGATGTTCTTCTCCCCCGAATACGTGAAGGAGACGCGCGAGATCCTGGAGGCCGGCGCGGCGAAGACCGGGAACGGCAAGAAGATCGATGCCTCCTTCGACATCGCTCCGGCCGTGAACGTGTCGATCGACGAGGACGAGGACTCCGCACGCGACCGCATGCGCCCACTCATCGCGCTGTACGTGGGCGGCATGGGCTCGCGGAAGAAGAACTTCTACAACGCGGCCATGCAGCGCTACGGCTTCGAGGCGGAGGCGAAGGAGATCCAGGACCTCTACCTCGACGGCAAGAAGGACGAGGCCGCGGCGGCCATCCCGGCGGAGATGATCGACATGGTCTCGCTGGTGGGCTCGAAGGACAAGGTGCGCGACCGCCTCGACGCCTACCGCGATGCGGGCGTGGGCACGCTCGTGTGCACTCCGCTCGACATGACGGTTGAGGGGCGCGGCAAGATGATCCGCGACCTCGCCGAGATGAACTGAAGCGTAGGTTCCTACTAAGCGCCTTCGGCGATCCCGGGCACGCGTTCCCGGCCATCGCCCTCGGCCGCGCGCTCACCGCGCGCGGCCACGAGGTTTGCGTGCAGACGTGGATCCGCTGGCGCGAGGACGTGGAGCGCGAAGGCATGCGCTTCGGGCCGGCGCCCGAGTACAAGGTGTTCCCGGAGCGCGGCGACGCGCTCGCGCCCTACCAGGCGGCGGTGCTCGCGGCGCAGGAGTCGCGGCCGCTGATGCGCGAGTTCGACCCCCACGCGGTGGTGGCCGACATCCTCACCACCGCGGCGCCGCTCGGCGCGGAGCTCGAGGAGCGCCGGTGGGCCACGCTCATCCCGCACGTCCTCCCCACCCCCGAGCGCGGGTTTCCCCCCTACTCGATCGGCGCACGGCTGCCGCGCACGCCCGTGGGCGCGGCCCTGTGGCGCGCAATGGAACCGATCGTGCGGCTCGGGGTCGAACAGGGCCGCGAGGAGCTGAACGGCGCGCGCCGGCGGGTGGGGTTGCCGGAGCTACCGTGGACCCACAACGGCATCTCGCGCGAGCTCGCCATCGTCGCGACCTTCCCCCAGCTCGAATACCCCCGCTCGAGCTGGGAGCCGTGGGCACGGGTGACCGGGCCGCTGATGTGGGAGCAGCCCTTCGGGGAGGTCGAGCTGCCTCCCGGCGACGCGCCGCTCGTGCTGGTGGCGCCGTCAACCTCGCAGGACCCGAAGCAGCGGATGCTGCGCGCGGCGCTCGAGGGCCTGGCTGATGAGCCGGTGCGCGTGATCGCGACCACGAACCGGCGCGGCTACCCGGTGCCTTCGGCGCCCGCCAACGCGCGCGTGGTGGACTGGCTCTCCTACGCGCGCACGATGCC
>JACCYP010000107.1 GCA_013696425.1 Thermoleophilaceae bacterium | reverse complement strand
CGACGCCGACCTTGCCGGCGAGCATCACGTCGGTGCCGCGGAAGATGCCGTCGACGAGCGAGTGGCGGCAGCCGTAGAGGTTGTCGAACTTCGACTTGGTGACCGAGTCGTTCACGTTGATGGCCGGGAACAGCAGGTCGCCGGTCTCCTGCATCTGGTAGAGCCGGTTGACGCCCGTGGTGGTCTCCTCGGTCACGCCCTGGATGCCCGCGGCCATGTTGGTCCAGCGCTGCGGATCCTCACCCAGCGAGCGCTGGAGCAGCTCGAGGATGATGCGGAACTCGTCGTTCTCGGCGGTCGAGGGGTCCGGCACGGCGCCGGCCTTCTCGTACTCCACGCCCTTGTGGACGAGCAGCGTTGCGTGGCCGCCGTCGTCGAGGATCATGTTCGGGCCGCCGTCCTCGAAACCGAGGAGGGCCTGCTCGGTGCACCACCAGTACTCCTCGAGGGTCTCGCCCTTCCAGGCGTAGACCGGAACGCCCTGGGGCTCCTCGACGGTGCCGTTCGGGCCCACGACCGTCGCGGCGGCCGCATGGTCCTGGGTCGAGAAGATGTTGCAGGAGACCCAGCGCACGTCGGCACCGAGCTCCACGAGGGTCTCGATCAGGACGGCCGTCTGGATCGTCATGTGGAGCGAGCCCATGATGCGCGTGCCGGCGAGCGGCTTCGCGTCGGCGAACTCGCGACGGGTCGACATCAGGCCGGGCATCTCGTGCTCGGCGAGGCGGATCTCCTTGCGGCCGAACTCGGCCTCGCCGAGGTCCGCGACCTTGTAGTCGTTGGCCTGCAGCGTCTGTGTGGTGGTGGTCATTGGTCTCCTTGGTATTTGTCGGCGCCCGGTATGCGACCGCTTCGCGGTCTAACCGGGCTGAGCGGCGACCGCGGCGAGGAGCCTCTCGTGCTTGCTCTGCTCCCACCGCAGCCAGTCTTCGCTGTCCACGTGCTCGGGGCGCTCGGGCTCTGCCTCGATCCACCCCTCGAGTGCGTCGCGCAGCTCCACTTCGTCGCGCATCCGCTTCGCGAAGGCGACATCGGAGAGCCCGCATTCGAACCGGGCCAGCAGCTCGCGCAGGGTGCGCAGGCGCTGCAGCTCGCCCGGTCCGAAGACGCGGTACCCCGCTGGGGTGCGCTCCGGCTCGATCAGGCCCACCCGCTCGAGGTAGCGGAGCATCCGAGCGGACCATCCGCTCGTTTCCGCAGCCTCGTTGATGGTGAGCCCTCCGGTCACTGCGGCCCAACCTTAACAGAGTTGTGTCAAGGTTGGCGAGGCCCGACTAGTCCTGGCGCTCGGCCTGCTCGCGCTCCTCGAGCTTCTTCTTCAGGTATTCGGCCTTGTCGGCCCGGCGCTGGTTCGCCTCCTCAGGGCGCTCGCGCTCCTCCTTCTCGCGGTCCGCCTGGCGGATCTTCAGCTCCTGGGTCTCGGGATCCGGGTCGCCGGTCACGTCTGCTTCCCGGCGAGCGCGTCGATCTTCGGGCCGATGTCCGGCGGCTCGGTGCCCGGGTCGATGTACTCGGCCTTCTCCCCGCCGGGGGCGATCAGGTACTTCGAGAAGTTCCAGGTCGGCTCCTCGCCGGTGGCGTCGATCAGCCTGCGGAAGAGCGGCTGCGCGGCGTCGCCCTTCACCGGCGCGCTCGAGAACATCGGGAACGTGACGCCGTAGTTGCGCTGGCAGAACTCGCCGACCTCCTCGTCGGAACCGAGCTCCTGGTTGAAGTCGTCGGAGGGGAAGCCGAGGATCACGAAGCCGTCGTCCTTGCGCTCCTCGTAGAGCTTCTCGAGGCCCTCGAACTGCGGCGTGAGGCCGCACTTGCTCGCGGTGTTCACGACGAGCACGGTCTTGTCCTCGTAGCCGGAGAGCTCGACGGGCTCGCCTCCGAGGCTCTCGGCCTCGCCCCGGAGCAGGGTCATCCGAGCTCGGCCTTCAGGCGCTCGATTACGTCCATCGGCGAGGGATCGGTGTCGGTGGCCGCGCAAAGATAGATAGAGACTAGATCGCCGATGAAGACGAGGGACATCACACGCTCGAACGGCGTGTCGCCCTCGCTCTTGACGATGTGCACGTCGGAGCCCTCGTCCTGGATCAGCCGCGCCGTGAGGTCGAGGCGCTTGCGGGTTCGCTCGTGCAGGCCCTGATCGGAGAGGAAGATCGCGGTGAACTTCCCGAAGCGGTTTGCGGTCTCCCAGCCCATGATCTCGTTGTGGTAGAGCTCGGGCAGGTCGTTCCAGAACGAGTGGATGCCGGGGTTCTCGTTGAACTGGCCCTTCCAGCGCCGCGCGGCCGGCGCCGTGATGCCGCCGCCGTAGACAACCGGCACGTGTCCGGGCAGGCACGCGGCGAGCGCCTTCGCGGAGGAGTCGTGCGGCGCCTCGGGTCCGAGCTGGCCGACGAGCTCCTCGAGCAGGGTGGCCGCCGCCTCGATCTCCGCCTCCGGTGACTCGGGCAGGACGCCCGCGAGCGCGGCCACCTCGTACACCGACGTGGTCATGTAGGCCACAGCGGCGCGCGGCAGGAATCCGCTCGGCACACCGATCACCGGCACGCCGTCGGCGCGGGCGCGGTCGCCGAGCTCGCCGCCGGTGGTGAGGGCGACGCGCGGGGCGCCGGCCTCACCGGCGGCGGCGTAGGCCGAGAGCGTCTCCTCCGTGTTGCCCGAGTAGCTGGCGCAGAGGCAGAGGGTCTCGCTCGAGAGCTAGGGCTCGGGCTCGTAGTCGCGCAGCGTCGCGATCGGTGCCTGGGCGCGGCGCCCGATGG
>JACCYP010000101.1 GCA_013696425.1 Thermoleophilaceae bacterium | reverse complement strand
CCAAGCGACAGCTCCGCGATGCCGACGCCAACGCCGTATTCCAGCTAACCCTTGGCGTCGGCATCGTTGATGACGGCGGCGGCGTCATCCGCGTCACCGCCGCAGGCACCGCCACCGTCCTCGGCCGCGTCAAGCTGGCCGGTGTCGCCACCGCGCTCGAGGTCGACGAGGCGCTGCCGGCCAGTCCGCCAAGCGTCGTCTACCGCATCACCATTACCCTCGCCGCCGAGACGCTCATCGCCTCCACCATGCTCGCCGAGACCACCATGGCCGGCACCTTGGCTGGCGAGACCAACCTGTCCTCCACGCTCGCCGAGGCTCGCATCGTCACCGCGGCCAGCGAAACGCTAGCCCTGGCAACCCTCGCCGAGGAGACCTGATGGCCCTGCCCACCTATCTCGACCTGTCGATCATGCGCGGAGACTCGAAGACCTGGACCTTCACCCTGGTTGACGAGGATGCCGTCGCCCTGCCGGCGCTGACCAACGCCTGGTTCACGGCCAAGCGACAGCTCCGCGATGCCGACGCCAACGCCGTATTCCAGCTAACCCTTGGCGTCGGCATCGTTGATGACGGCGGCGGCGTCATCCGCGTCACCGCCGCAGGCACCGCCACCGCCGCCCTGCCCGGCGCGCCCGTCAACCTGCACTACGACCTCCAGGTGAAGCCGACCGGCGGCGCGGTACAGACCGCGCTCTACGGGGCGCTGGCGGTACAGCCGGACGTCACCCGGGCGACCGCCTAGATTGTCCCGCCGACATCAGCAGGCCCATCCCTATCAGGACAACCGCGCCGCCGCCTATCGCGGCGATCAGGAACCCCGGCTGCGTCCCGTCGTCTACCTCGGCGTCGCAGCTCGGCCCGGTGCCGTCGTCTAGAAGGCATTGAAGGGAAAGCGCGGCTCGCTCCCCCGCGACCTCCAGACCGTCGCGCTTGCCGCTGGAATACAGCACGAGACACAGGACACCGACGAGCGCACCGGCCGCCAACAGCGAGAAGCCCCACCGCTCGCGCGTCTTCTTCCGCGCAGCCCGGTCGAGCGTCGTCCGCGCTTCGTGACGGACGCGCTCCTCGTCTTCGATCATTGCCCGCCGCTCAGAGTCCATCATCGTCCAGCTCCTCTACGAAGAACACCGTCTCATCTTGCGGCGCTCCGCTCGGCACGATCCGCCCAGCGTTCACATCATCGATCACCCGCCGGCACGCCTCGTCGAGATCCTCCCCGAACCGCACGCGCGCCGCGACGTGGTCAAGCACATCGCGGAGGCTGAGCATCATCGAATCGTCACGCATGATCCCCCGTCCGAGATGTGCCGCAGATAGTGGAGCATGGCACAATCTAAAGCAAGCGACGCGGGAGGGGAAGCGGTGCGGCGACGGCGAACCGACGAGCAATGGAGGGTCATCGCTCGGGTCCTTGGTCTGCTCGACGTCGGCGCGTACGCTGACGCACACGAAGCCGCTCTAGCAATTCCTGGCGCTCAGCCATTGCGCCGCTCTCGGTCGCCAGCTGACCGCCGCGCCCGGCGCCGCGCCGCGCGCCGATCTGTTCGCTGAGCGACAGCACCGCGTCCTCCAGGTCGGAGACGCGCTGATCGGTTGATGGGTCGGTCTCGGCCCGGCGCCGTATTTGCGGTAACGGCAGGAGCCCCGGCATGTGCGGGAGCAGCCGCTCGTATTGCGCTGGCCTAGGGATCGTGCCGACTCGATAGCGGGCTAGTACCCGTTCGCCGATGCCGGTGATCTGCGCGAGCTCGGGGATCGTGCGGTTGCCTTGAGCGGCGATGAAGGCGTCGGTCCATTCCACGGGCCGGAGCCTAGATCATGCCTAAAGTCATCGCCACGACTCTTACTTCGTCATGACTCTTGACATGACGCTTCAAGCGGCGTATCGTCCGACGCATGATGACCGCGCCAAACACGACGGCCGCCCGAATCAGGGCCGCCCGGAAGGCGGTAATGCCCCGGCTCACGCAGCAGGAGCTCGCCGTCCGCGCCGGGGTTGCTCTCAGGAGCGTCGCCCGGTGGGAAGCAGGAAAGGCCGAGCCGCGTAACGCGCAGCTCGAGGCCCTCGCCCGCGTCCTCGACGTCCGCGCCGAAGACCTCCGCGGCGTCCCCGAAGACGAAGCCGCGATGGCCGGCGCCGTGGATGTTCTCGCCCGACTCCTCGCGGAGTCGCTGCACGGCGCGCTCGGCGAGCAGCTCATTAGGACGACCAAGGGCCGCCGCATACCTCTGGCGAGCATGGCGGCGGCCCCCAACGAGAAGGGATTCTAGATGCTCGACACCGCCGCACGACTACAGACCGACGACGTGATCGTTGAGGTCGTTCCGGTCGACCTCCTCTTCATCGACCACAGCTTCCAACGGCCGCTGAACCAGAAGCGCGTAGAGAGGATCGCATCGACCTTCGACCCGAACCTCCTCGGCGTCCTCCACGTAAATGCCCGCGACGACGGACGCCTTTCCGTGTTCGATGGCCAGCACCGCCTAGCGGCCCTGCATCTGCTCGGACGAACCGAGGTCGCCTGTCTCGTCCACGACCTCACGCCCGAGGAGGAAGCATGCAAGTTCATTGACGCGAACCAGTTCCGGACGGCCGTTAAACCTACTGAGATTCACATCGCCGGAGTGCGCGGAGGACGCCACGAAGCGGTCGAGATTGACACCATCGTCAGGCGACACGGGTTCTACATCGCGGACTCGGCCGTCTCCGGCGCGCTGTCCTGCGCGGCAGCCGTAAATGAAACCCACCGTCGCGGACCGAACGTGCTCGGGGAAACGCTATGGGTTGTGAAGGAAGCGTGGGGCATCGACGACCGCGCGGCGCGAAAAGGGCCAATTATCGGTGGCCTCGGGCTTTTCATCCACACCTATCGCGATGTCGTAGCTCTGGACGAACTGGCCCGCAAGCTCGGGCTGGAGCCCGCCGCAAAGATCCTACGCCGAGCGACCTCCATCTCCGACTTCGGACAGTCGGGCAGTGGCAGCAAGCGCACGTACGTAGCCCGCGCGATCGTCGACCAGTACAACTCTGGCCGTCGCACCCGAAAGCTCTCCGTCCGCCGCATCGGACGAGGGGACGAGGGCGAATGACCAGTAGCGTCGTCATCGGGCACGACCTCATTGAACTGGAGGCCGTAATCGAGCGCGGGATGCGCAGCGTCGTCGAGGTTGGCCGGGCCTTGATGGCAATCCGGGACGGCAAGAAGTACCGCGACCGCGGCTACACCACCTTCTCCGACTACTGCCGCGAGCGGTGGGGATTCCAGGACTCGCACGCGCGCTTGCTCGTGCGGTCGGCAAAGTTAGCTGGAGAGATCGAGGCGCAAACCGGTGCCATGGCACCGGTCAATCCACGCCAGACACGTGAGCTAATGCGTGCAGACGACCCGGTCGAGGTCTGGGCGGAAGTCGTCGAGGAGCACGAGCCGGAGGAGATCACCGCGGCCGTGATCCGTGATCACGTCGAGCGGCGCCGGGAGCCGGTCGGGGCCGAGGCAGAGGCCGAGCCGGTCGACGCCGAGCCGGTCGACGCCGAGCCGGTCAGTTTGCCGTCGTTGCAGGACATCGCGGAGGACACCTTCCGCGAGGCCATTCGCCTGGCGCTTGGGTTCTTGGCCGAGGACGAACTCGTCCGCATGGTCATCGAGGAGTGCGACCGATGACCGCCCAGGACGCGCATCGCATCGGCGCACTCCTCGCGATGGTGGCGGAGAGCGCCGAGGCCGACGGGTTCTACATCAGCCGCTGCGTCCATCAGGTGCCGCTCGACGCGTTCACCGACCTCGCCGAGATGGGCTTCGACCTGCGGCACCTGGAGTCGGAGGACGAGCCGGGGGTGTGGGTCGTGACGATTAAGGACTTCGACCAGCCGATCCAGTACTTCCTCGTCCGTGGGGACATCGAGGCGTTCACCGCCCGTATGCAGGAGCGGGCGGCATGACCGTCGCAGAACTCATCACGCTACTCGGCGAACTACCACAGCACTGGTACATCGACGGCAACAAGTCGGGATCGCTCTCGCTCTACGAGCCCGGAGGCTATCGCTACGGATGGCTGTTCACCGACGGGCGCCCTGCGAGGTTCGTCACGCATCACGGCAGTCGCGCCTGGGCCGAGGACGAGTCGTGAGCCCCGAGCAGTCCGCGGCGCTCGACCTGCCCGACGCCACCCCCGTCTCCGAAGAGACGGCCCTCGGCGTCGGCGTAGAACTCGCCGCTGCCTCTGGCCGGTTGTCGGCCTACGTGCCCGTCCCGGTGCACGACTTGCGGCGGTTGTGTCGCGCCGCCGGCATCGACGCGCAGAACTACGAGCGCAACGGCAAGCGCATCTGGACCGCGACGTACGGGCCGATTCTGATGAACGCCAAGGAGACTGTCCGATGACCGACCACCACGACATCGTGAACACCGAGCGGGACGGCATCGGCGGGTTGTCGGACGACGTGACGGTCTGCCAGATGGAAGACCTCGACGGCTGGCCCGTTGAAGTAGTCGCCGCCGTTACCGAGCCCAGCGTCCACATCCTCATCTACGACGTCGGCGTCACTACGCGCCTGTCGAGCCGCGACGCCTTCCGGCTGGCAGCCGCGCTGATGGCCGCTAGCGCCGCCATCGAACCGCACGAAGAGGAGTCGTGATGCGCCTCGGATGGTGGCGCCACCGAGTGCGCGTGCGCGTCTCGCGCGTGGCGCAGGCGTCGTGCTCGTGCGGCTGGCAGGCGCTTCCGCACTACTCGCTGCGAACCGCTCGCCGTGACGCGACGGAGCACCGCGAGGCCACCCGATGAGCCTCGACGAGCCCCGCCTGCGCCTCGCCCAGCGCGACTACCAGCCGCCGGACTACCAGGTTGACAAGCCGATAGTCGCCGCGCTGTTCGTCGTCGCACTCACCTGCGGCATGACCGGATTCACCATCGGCCTGCTCGTCGGCCTAACCGCCAACTAGCCCACAACCCACAGGAGGACAAGGGCAATGGTCAACTGGACACAGATCGTCGAAGAATCGCCTGGCGGCGGCGACTTCCTCAAGAAGGAAGACAAGGACCGCATGTACCTCGAACAGATCGCCTTCGCCATCGTCAACACCCGCCCGCGGATCGATACCACTTTCGGCGACCAGACGCACTACATCGTGCGCCTGGCGGACGCTCGCGACACCGACCGCACCCTCGCATTCAGCCACAATAGCTATCGGGAGGGCACCGCGAACACCGCGCAGGGCCACATCGACGCCGGCAACGGCCCCATCGGCCCGTGCTACCTGCGCAAGTTCCAGACGAAGACCGGCAACGAGGCGTGGGAGCTCAGCGGCGAGCCGCTCGACCCCAAGCCCGGCTCGTCGAAGCCCACGAACGGCGGACAGGGCTCGCCGGCCGTCGTCGGCGACGACCTGCCGTTCTGATGCCCACGCCCTGGGTCACGATCGAGAAGGGGGCGGCTCCGGCCGCCTCCGGCCTCAACTCTCAACTCGCCAGCCTATTCGACGCGCCCGCCGCCGAGCGCACGTGGACGCACATCAGCGCGTCGCAGCTGGGGATGTTCAAGCGGTGCCCGAATCAGTACCGCGAGCGCTACATCCGCGGCATCAAGGAGCGGCCCGGAGCGGCCCTGATCTGGGGCAGCGCCGACCACTCAGCGCACGAGCACAACTTCCGGCAGAAGATCGAGTCGGAGAAGGACCTCCCCGTCGGTGACGTCACGGACGCCTTTGACCAGGCGTGGCGCGACCGCATCGACCAGGCCGGCGGGGCGAGCCAGATCGAATGGGACGGCGACCCGGACGACATGAAGACGCAGGCCGCCCGGCTCGTCGAGGCGTACCACCACCAGGCCAGTCCCATGGTGCAGCCCATCGCCGTAGAGCGAGAGATCAGTTTGCAGCTACCCGGCGTGCGACTGCCCATCAAGGGCTACATCGACGTCGAGACGACCAACTCCATCGTGGAGCGGAAGACGGGGAAGCGGAAGGTCAGCTCGATCTCCGACAAGCCGGACTGGGGATTGCAGGGCGTGATCTACTCGGCGGCGCTCGACAAACCGGTGTTCTGGCATCAGGCCGTGAAGACGAAGGTGCCGGCGGTCCATGTCGAAGGCGTGTACCTCGACGCGCCCACCGAAGTCGCGAAGCGCATCCTGGCCAAGGACGCGCAGCAGACGATCGAGATGATCGACCACTTCATGGCGCTGTACGGCCCGGACGAGGCATGGCCC
>JACCYP010000050.1 GCA_013696425.1 Thermoleophilaceae bacterium | reverse complement strand
CGCCGGCCCCGGCGCCGGCCGCGCCGCCGCTCCCGGACGCGAACGCCACCGCGGGGGATGTCGGCCGCTCCTACTTCGCGGCCGCCGCCGCGCGCGACCCGGCCGCCATGGCCGCCCACTGGCACGAGGACGGCGTCGACGACTTCACCATCAGCGGGCCGCTGCGCGGGCCGGGGGAGGTGCGCGGGTTCTTCGAGGACGTGTTCACCGCGATTCCCGACTTCGACATGAGGGTCGAGCGGATGATCGAGGAGGACGATCGGGCGGCGGTCGCCTGGCGCGGAACCGGGCACCTGAGCGGCGGCCCGTTCCAGGGCATCGCCCCGACCGGCGCCTTCGTGGAGCAGCGCGGCCTCGACGTCCTGGAGGTCGAGAACGGCCTCATACGCACGAACACCGCCTACGCGGACGGCCTCACGATGGCGCGCCAGTTCGGCCTGCTGCCCGCCGCCGGCTCGGCCGCCGACCGCGCGATGACGAAAGCGTTCAACCTGAAGACCCGCCTCGGTCGATAGTCTGCGGCGCGTAAATGGCTGGCCTCTTCGCAATCACCCTCGGCCTGGGCATCTGGATCATCGGGTGGACCTTCGGCCTGAAGTCCTTCGACGTCTTCATGCTCGCGGTCGCGATCGCGGTAGGCGTGGCCGCGGTGCACATCACGGCACCGTTCATCGGCCAGATGCTCGGCAAGACTCCGGACCCCGACGCCTAGCGCCAAGCCGGCTCAGCCGAAGAACACCTCGGCCACGGCCATGTCCTCGTCGCCGACCGTCTTCAGCTGCGCGACCGCGTCCGCAATCGGCACCGTCACGATCTGCTCGCCCCGCAGGGCGGCCATCTGGCCCCATTTCTTCTCGGTGGCGGCGTCGATCGCCCCGACGCCCAGGCGGGTGGCGAGCACGCGGTCGTAGGCCGTCGGCGTACCGCCGCGCTGCACATGGCCGAGCACCGTTGCGCGGCTCTCGAAGCCGGTGCGTGACTCGATCTGGCGCTCGAGCGCGTGCCCGATCCCGCCGAGGCGCTCGTGCCCGAACTCGTCCACCCCCGCCGTGGCGGTGGCGATGCCGCCCTCCGCGGGCACGGCTCCCTCGGCCACGACCACGATCGAGAAGTAGCGCCCGCGCTCGTGCCGGCGCTCGATCAGCCGGCAGACGCGGTCGATGTCGTAGGGCCGCTCCGGGGTGAGGATCACGTCGGCGCCCCCGGCGAGCCCGGAGTGCAGCGCGATCCAGCCGGCGTGGCGGCCCATCACCTCGACGATCAGGATCCGGTTGTGGCTCTCGGCGGTGGTGTGGAGGCGGTCGATGGCCTCGGTCGCGACGTGCACAGCGGTGTCGAAGCCGAAGGTGCGATCGGTGCCGCCGAGGTCGTTGTCGATCGTCTTCGGCACACCCACCACGGGGATGCCGTGCTCGGCGTGCAGCCGGGCGGCGGCGCCGAGCGTGTCCTCGCCGCCGATCGCAATCAGCCCGTCCACCTCGAGGTCCTCGATCGTCGCCGGGCCGTCGTCACGGCTGAAGGGGTTCGTCCGCGAGGAGCCGAGGATGGTGCCGCCGCGGGGCAGGATCCCGCGCGTCGAGTCGATCGTGAGCTCGGAGTAGTCGCCCTCGAGGGGACCGCGCCAGCCGTCGCGGTACCCGAGGATCGCGTGTCCATGGACGTCGATCCCCTTGCGCACCACGGCGCGGATGACGGCGTTCAGACCGGGGCAGTCGCCGCCTCCGGTGAGCACTCCGATGCGCATCCGGGCAAGGTAACGCCCATGGAGCGGAGGCCGGCAGCGGTCACCTTCGCGATCAACGGCTCGAGCGGCGCGGCCTGAGCCTTAACGCGGTTGGCGTTGTCGCGAGGCCGAACGTGCGGATAGGCTGTCACGCGGTTGGCTAGACGCTCTATCAGGAGGGAAAGTGTTGCGTAACAGAAAGCTTGCAATCGGCGCTGTAGTAAGCGCTCTTGCCCTGGGCCTCGCGGCCTGCGGCAGCGACGATGACGACAGCGGTGGGGGGAGTTCCACAGGAGCCTCCGCCGAGGAAGTGACGGTCTACTCGAGTCTCCCGCTCCAGGGTGCCTCGCGGCCACAGACCACCGCCATGGTGCAGGGCATCAAGCTCGCGCTCCAGCAGCAGGGTGGCAAGGCGGGGAACACGAAGGTGAACTACAAGTCGCTCGACGACTCGACCGCCTCGGAGGGCAGCTGGGAAGCCGGACAGGTCTCGGCGAACGCCCGCAAGGCGGCCCAGGACGACAAGGCCGTCGTCTACATCGGTGAGTTCAACTCGGGCGCGAGCGCGATCTCGATCCCGCTGCTGAACGAGGGCGGTGTGCCCCAGATCTCACCCGCCAACACGGCGGTGGGTCTCACCACCGACGAGCCGGGTGCGGACAAGGGCGAGCCGGAGAAGTACTACCCGACCGGCAAGCGCACCTACGCGCGCATCGTCCCGAAGGACACGATTCAGGGTGCTGCCCTCGCGACCGTCATGAAGCAGGACGGCTGCAAGAGCATCTTCATCCTGAACGACAAGGAGGTATACGGGGCGGGTCTCGCCAAGAACATCGAGAACTCCGCGAAGGAGCAGGGCATCGCGGTCGAGGGCAACGACCCGATCGAGAAGACGGCGGCGAACTACCGCTCGCTCGTCTCCAAGATCAACGCCGACTGCGTGGTCTACTCGGGCATCACGGCGAACAACGCCGTGCAGCTCTACAAGGACCTCTCGGCCGGCCTGCCGAACGCCAAGCTCTACGGCCCCGACGGTGTGGCCGAGTCGGGCTTTGCGGATCCCAAGGAGAAGGGCATCCCGGCAAGCGTCGGCAAGAAGATCAAGGTGAGCGTCGCCACGCTCGATCCCGACGAGTACGGGCCCGAGGGCAAGGCGTTCTTCGCCGACTTCCAGAAGGAGTACGGTGAGCGCAACCCGGATCCCTACGCCATCTACGGCTACGAGGCGATGAAGCTCGCGCTGCAGTCGATCGAGAACGCCGGTGATGACGCCGGCAACCGCGAGCGGGTCTTGGAGGAGATCTTCAAGACCAAGGACCGCGACTCGGTGCTGGGTACCTACAGCATCGACGAGGACGGTGACACCACGCTCACCGACTACGGCATCTACAAGATCGAGGGCGGCGAGCTCGTCTTCGACGAGAAGATCCAGGCAGCGCCGACGGAGTAGTCCTCGCCTGGTAGGAACATGAGGACGGGGCGGGCC
>JACCYP010000045.1 GCA_013696425.1 Thermoleophilaceae bacterium | reverse complement strand
GGCTGACCATGCTCACGATGGTCAAGGGTGCCGTGCTCGCCGCCTTCCTCACCACCACCGAGTACGGCGTCTGGGGGCTGCTGTTCATCTCGCTCGGCACCCTGCTGCTGCTCAAGCAGGTGGGCGTCGGGGACAAGTTCGTCCAGCAGGACGAGGCGGACCAGCGGCTCGCCTTCCAGAAGGCATTCACGGTCGAGGTGGCGGCCTCGGCCATCGTTCTCGTGGCGCTGCTCCTCGCGGTGCCCCTGTTCGCGTTGGCCTACGGCGAGCCCGACCTGCTGCTGCCCGGCTTCGCGATCTGCCTGATCGTGCCCGCGCTCGCCCTGCAGGCGCCGCTGTGGATCTTCTACCGCGACATGCGCTTCGCCCGCCAGCGCACCCTTCAGGCGATCGACCCGATTCTCTCGTTCGTGGTGACCGTGGTGCTGGCGGTCCAGGGCGCCGGCTACTGGAGCCTGGTGATCGGCGCGCTCGTCGGCGCGTGGGCCTCGGCGATCGTGGCCGCCGCCTACAGCCCGCACCCGCTGCGCCTTCGGTACGAGAAGGGCATGCTGCGCGACTACTTCGGGTTCTCGTGGCCGATCGCGATCGCCACCCTCAGCGGTGCGATCACCGCGCAGGTGTCGGTGGCCGCCGGCGATGCCGTACTTGGGCTGGCCGGCGTGGGCGCGATCACCCTGGCCTCCTCGTTCGCCGTCTACGCCGAGCGCGCCGACCAGATCGTGACCCAGACCCTCTACCCCGCCATCTGCGCGGTGCGCGACCGAACCGACCTGCTGTTCGAGTCGTTCACGAAGACAAACCGACTCGCGCTCATGTGGGGCGTCCCGTTCGGCATCGGGCTCACCCTCTTCGCGCAGGACATGGTCGACTTCGCGATCGGCGAGGAGTGGCAGCCGGCCGTAGGGCTGATCATGGCCTTCGGGGCGATCGCCGCCGCCAACCACCTCGGCTTCAACTGGGCGGCGTTCTACCAGGCGCGCGGCGACACGCGGCCGCTCGCGGTGGTGGCCGGGATAGCGGTCGTCGTGTTCCTGCTCGCGGCACTGCCCGGCCTGATCCTCTTCGACCTGAACGGGTACGCCGCCGGCATGGCACTGGCGGCCGCCGCCGCACTGATCGGGCGGCTCTACTACCTGCGCAAGCTGTTCCCGGGCTTCCGCTTCCTGCCGCACGCGGCGCGCGCGATAGCCCCGACGGCGGTGTCGGCGGGCCTGATCGTGCTCATCCGCGTGCTCGA
This sequence comes from Thermoleophilaceae bacterium, assembly GCA_013696425.1. GTDB lineage: Bacteria > Actinomycetota > Thermoleophilia > Solirubrobacterales > Thermoleophilaceae > JACCYP01. The sequence goes on along the minus strand of JACCYP010000045.1, from coordinate 1,088 downwards.
CGGCGGCGGGCGCTCGGCCGGTCAGGCCGCGGGCGAGCTGGTGCTCTACCTGGGCGTCACCGTGCTCGCGACGCTGGCCCTCGAGCGGCGGCTGCTCGGGGAGATGATCGGCTACCTGCGCACAGGTCGCGGACAGGCGACCGCACCGGTTGTGGGCGCCCGGTGAGCGCCACCGTGCCGCTTGCAGGCGAGGACCTCGCGCGCGAGGTGGCCTCCGCCACCTGGTACCACTCGCTCGAGCTGCCCGGCGGGGTGGTGACCCCCGGCGAGTACGACCTGCGCCCCGCCCTCGAGCGAATCCCCTTCCCGGCCTCGCTGGCCGGTAGGCGCTGCCTCGACGTCGGCACGCGCGACGGCTTCTGGGCATTCGAGATGGAGCGCCGCGGCGCCGAGGCGGTGGTCGGCATCGACCTCGACGACCCGACCGAGCTCGACTGGCCACAGCCGCGCCCGGAGATCCCCCCGGAGGTGCGCGCGGACCTCGACGCGCGGTCGCGCTGCTTCGGCATCGCGGCCGCCGCGCACGGCTCGAAGGTCGATCGCCGCAACCTCTCGGTCTATGACCTCGCTCCGGACACCGCCGGGGAGTTCGACTTCGCGTTCCTGGGCACGCTGCTGCTGCACCTGCGCGATCCGGTCGGTGCCCTGATGGCGGTGCGGCGGGTGACGACCGGGCGGCTGCTCCTGAACGAGGTCGTCTCCACACGCATGAGCGTGCTCGGGCGCGGCCCCTCGGCGGCACTCATGTCCGAGGACGCGCCGTTCTGGTGGATCCCCAACGCGAAGGCCGTGCGCCGCTACGCCGAGGCGGCCGGCTGGCGGGTGGTGGGCGGCGGGCGTCCCTATCTGCTCCGCAACGGGGAGGGTGCACTCGCCCACGAGCGCCACGGCGCGGGCATCGCGCAGCGCACGCTGCACCGCCTGGGCGCACCGCACGTGTGGCTCGAGCTCGAGCCGCGGTAGCGGCTAGGTGACGTGCCTCAACACGTTCCGAACGAACTGAAGTAGGTCCGGGCCTGCCGAGAGGCTGTGGGTGTCAAAGCTCACTACCGCTCGGAGGCCCGGATGGAACACCGTAATGCCCCGCT
>JACCYP010000037.1 GCA_013696425.1 Thermoleophilaceae bacterium | reverse complement strand
GGCGGGGCCCGTGCTCACCTACATCGCAGACCTTCGCGGCGTGGCGCTCGACATCTCCGGCGGGGACCTGATCGCGGAGGGCATCCCCGCCTCGCCCGCGCTCGGAGCGGCGCTCGAGGACACCCTGCGGGCGAAGCTCGACGGGGACATCGGCGGGCGCGAGCAGGAGCTGGCCCACGCGCTGCGCGTGGCCAGGGGGGAGGCCGAGTGATCGAGTTCGAGCTGCCCGGCGGCCGGGCCGCGTTCTCCACCCGTCGCGGCGGGGTGAGCGAAGGGCCGTTCGAGTCCCTGAACCTCGGCCGCCTGGTGGGCGACGAACCCGGGCACGTGGCGGAGAACCGCGCCCGCCTGGCCGCGGCCACCGTGCCGCAGGCGAGCGGGCTGCAGGTCCACGGCACGGCGATCGCGGAGTGGGAGGTGCTGCCGCCCCCCGGTGAGGATCCGACCGAGGCCGACGGTCACATGACCGCCGCTCCCGGCCTCGGGCTACTGGTGCTCGTCGCCGACTGCCTGCCCGTGGCGCTGATCGCGCCCGGGCGCGCGGCCATGCTCCACTGCGGCTGGCGCCCGCTCGCGGGCGGTCTGATCGAGAAGGCGCTCGCATTGTTCGAGGAGGCGCCGGCCGCGGCGATCGGTCCCGGGATCGGTCCCTGTTGCTATGAGGTGGGCGAGGAGGTGCTCGCCGAGTTCAGCGATCTCGACGGCGTGGCCGAGGGGCGGATGCTCGACCTGAAGGCGGTGGCGCGGCGCAAGCTCGAGGCCGCCGGCGTGGAGCGGATCGATGACACCGGCCTGTGCACGAGCTGCAACCCGGAGGAGTTCTTCTCGCACCGCCGCGACCACGGCGTGACGGGGCGCCAGGGGGGAGTGGCATGGCTGAGCGAATGACCTTCGCGGGTCTCGATCCCGCGTGCATCCGCGCCAACCTCGACCGCGTGCACGAGCGGATCGCGGCCGCCGGCGGCGATCCCGCCGGGATCGAGATCTGCGCCGCCGTGAAGTACGTGGCCGCCGAGGAGCTGCCCGCGCTCGCTGCTGGCGGGATCGAGATCGTGGGGGAGAACCGCGCCCAGGAGCTGCTCGCCAAGCAGGCCGCGCACCGCGACCTCTTCGCGTGGGACTTCATCGGGGCGCTCCAGAGCCGCAAGGTGAAGGACGTCGTGCCGAACGTGCGCCTCATCCACTCGCTCGCCTCCGATTCCGCGCTCGCGAAGCTCGAGGCCAATCCGGGCGCGGAGGTGCTCGTCCAGGTGAACGTGGCGGAAGAGGAGGGCAAGGCCGGCATCGCCCCGGCGGAGCTGGCGGACTTCATCGCCCGCTGTCCCGCGCCGGTGACCGGCCTCATGACGATGCCGCCACTCGCCGATCGCCCGGAGGAGTCGCGGCCCTGGTTCGCGAAGCTGGCGGAGCTGGCGGGCGAGCATGGACTCGAACGGCTCTCCATGGGCACCACGCAGGACTTCGAGGCTGCCGTGGCCGAGGGCGCGACCATCGTGCGCCTCGGCACGGTGCTCTACGCCTGAGGGCCCTCCATCCACGCTGCGATCCGCTTCGAGAGCCGGGCGCCACGCCAGGCGAGCGGGCTCTCTCCCGGCGGGTCGACATGGAGCTCGGAGCGGGGCAGGCGCTCCGCGTAGACCTCAGCGACGGCCAGCGGATGCTCGGGGTCGGCGTCGTCGCGCGTCGCGATGATCAGCACCGGGAGGTCGAGGGCCTCGAGGCCGTTCAGGCCCTCGAACGCGGTCGAGCGGGGGACCTCCCGCAGTGCGGCCGCAACGGCGTCGGGATGGGAGTGGCGTGAGAGCCGCTGGCGGGTGAACGTCTCGACCACCTCGCGGTACCTCAGGTCGACCTTGGGCTCGTAGGCGGCCATGAAACCGTCGACGCCGGCCCGCTCGAGCCCTTCGGCGAGCCGCTCCCAGCGGGGGTCGGGCTGGGGCGCGCCGTCGTAGGCGGGAGTGATCTGCACAAGGCCGCCCACCCGCCCGGGTTCGGCGAGCGCGTAGGCCATCGCGGCGGCCGCTCCCATCGACTGCCCCACGAGCACGGGGCGCTCCAGACCGCGTTCCTCGATCAACCCGGCGAGGTCGGCCACCTGTTCGGGGTAGGCATAGCTCGACGCGGGATCGGACGCCCCGTGGCCGCGGGCGTCGTAGGCCACCACACGATGGCCGGAGCGCTCCAGGAAGCGGGAACCCGAGAGCACGTGGCGGCGGGTGGCGGTGAGGCCGTGAAGGAGAACGACCGCAGGGCCGGCGCCGGCATCGTCGCCACGCAGGGTGGTTCCGTTCGGAGTGAGCTCCACGCGATAACTTGTAAACGAAAGGACTTTCCTCTCGTGGCGCGAAAAAGGGCGGCAGCATGGCGGTAAAGGATTCCTGGCACAGAGCGCTGGTCTATTTCGGTCTCGCCGAAGAGGACGACCGGTACGGCGACGACCCCGAGGAATTCGACGAGCCCGAGGAGCGTTCGCGCGGCCGCGGCCGCGGTAGCCGCGGCGATTCCGGTGGTTCAGGTGACGGCGGGAACATCCGCCGGATCGACCGCAACCGGCGCAGACGCGACGAGATCGACGACATCTTCGGCGAGGAGGGCGGCGGCGGCCGCGAGACGCGCGTGCTCCGTCCCGTCGGGGACAACGGACGCGGCGGCGTCCAGGTCCACCTCGTCATCCCCAAGAGCTTCAACGACGCCCAGCAGGTGGCGGACCAGTTCAAGGACTCCGTGCCGGTGATCCTCAACCTCCAGACCACCGACTCCGAGCTCTCCAAGCGACTGATCGACTTTGCCTCCGGCCTCACCTACGCCCTCGACGGCGGAATGCAGCGCATCGCCGACAAGGTGTTCCTGCTCACCCCGCGGAACGTCGACGTCTCGGCCGAGGAACGCGCCCGCCTCATCGAAAAGGGCTTCTTCAACCAGTCATAGCCCCGCCGGGGCAACCTGACATTCTCTGAGCCGATGAAGATCGGATTCATCGGAGCGGGGAACATGGCGACTGCGCTGGCCACCGGTATCGGCGAGCCTGCGCTCGTGAGCGATGTGGTACCCGGACGCGCGCAGGCGCTCGCGAAGGAGCTCGGTGGCGAGGCCGTCTCGTCGAACGCCGAGCTCGCGGAGCGCGTGGACGTCGTGTTTCTCTGTCATAAGCCCGGCGGACTGGCCCAGATCGCCGAGGAGATCGACGCCGACGCGGTTGTATCGATCGTCGGAGGCACCGCGGTCGCGGACGTCGAGGCGGCCTATCCCGGCGCGGCGGTCTACCGGTTCATGCCCAACATCCCCGCCGAGGTGCGCGAGGGAGTGCTGTGTTACGTACGCGGCGGCCGGGCCTCCGAGGGGCCCGAGGCGGAGATCCTCGAACTCGTGGGTCGCGTCGGCATCGTGATCGAGGTGCCTGACGAGTCGATGGATGCCGCGACGGCCCTCATGGGCTGCGCCCCGGCGTTCTACGCGCTGGTGGTGGAGGCCATGGTCGATGCCGGCGTGCGAGCGGGCCTTCAACCCGCGGATGCCTCGCGCATGGCGATCGAGACGATGCGCGGCACGGCGACCGTGCTGCGTGAAACCGGCGGTGATACAGCCGGGTTGCGCGGGCGCGTGACCTCGCCCGGGGGCTCCACCGCCCGCGGTACCGCCGCGCTCGAGCGAGGCGGTATACGTGCCGCCTTTTCCGATGCTGTCGACGCGGTGGTCAGGCGATGACCTTCCTGCTCGCCGTCACGCGCCAGGACGTGGCCGACTACCTCTACACCCTGATCATCGTGTACGTGGTCCTGATCTTCATCAGGATCGTGCTCTCCTGGATCCCGCGGGTGCCCTACAACCGCTTCCTCGCGGCCGGGATCGGCTTCGTGACAGACGTGACCGACCCGTACCTGAACATGTTTCGCAAGATCCTTCCGCCGGTGAAGCTCGGTCCCGGCGCGCTCGATCTCTCGCCCATGGTCGGCACGTTCGTGCTGCTGATCTTCGGCGGGATCATCGTGAACATCATCGGGGGATGAGCCCGCGGGCGGCCGGCTGGTCGCGCGTACTGATGACCGTCGGGGTGGTCGTCGCGATCGACCAGATCACGAAGGCCTGGGCCGTGGCGGAGATCATGCGCGGAGAGGAGCGCAATGTGTTCTTCCTGCTCGACCTCACCCACGTGCGCAACGAGGGCGTCGCTTTCGGTGCATTCGCCGGCGGCGGCCTGATCCTCGTGCTCCTGATCGGCGGCGCCCTGGCAGGGCTGCTCGCGTACTTCGCCGCGAACGCGGCCAAGCCACTGCTGTGGCTACCCACCGGCATGCTGCTCGGCGGGGCACTCGGCAACCTCGCCGACCGGGCGCGCGAGGGCGCGGTGATCGACTTCATCGACCCGGCGGCCTGGCCCGCGTTCAACCTCGCCGACGTGATGATCGTCGCGGGGGTGCTGCTGCTGTTCTACGTGGCCGAGGGACGGCAGGAGGAATGACGCTGCGGCTCGAGGTGGGCGAGGGGGAGGGCGGCGCCCGGCTCGACGCGTTCCTCGGCGCCGTGCCCGAGGTCGGCTCGCGCGCACAGGCCGCGCGGCTCGTGGAGGAGGGCCGCGTGCGGGTGGACGGCCAGAAGCGCATCAAGCGCCACACTGTCGCCGCGGGGGAGGTCGTCGAGGTCGAGCTCGACGAGGAGATCGACATCGGCGATCCGGCAGCGGGCGAGGGCGTGCCCTACGACGTCGCGTGGGAGGACGAGCACCTGCTCGTGGTGGACAAGCCGGCGGGTGTGGTGACTCATCCCGCGCCGGGGCACCCCGCCGGCACGCTGTCCCAGGCGCTCGCGCTGCGGGGGGCCTCCGGCGGCGAGGCCTGGCGCCCGGGGATCGTGCACCGCCTGGATCGGGACACCTCAGGGTTGCTCGTCGTGGCGAAGAGCGACGCGGTGCACCGTTCGCTCCAGGAGCTGATCCGGGCGCGGGATATGAAGCGGGAGTACCTGGCGCTGGTGGACGGGCGGCCTGGGTCGCGCACGGGCACCATCGACGCGCCGATCGGACGCGACCGCCGCGACCGCACGCGTCACTCCACCCGCACCGACCAACCGCGCGATGCCCGGACGCACTTCGAGATCGAGGAGGAACTGCCGCGGACGACGCTGCTGCGAGTGCGGCTCGAGACCGGGCGCACCCACCAGATCCGTGTACACCTCTCCGCGATCGATCATCCGGTGGTGGGGGATGCCCTCTACGGCGGCGGAGCGGCCGGCAAGCGACTAGCGGCTACGCGCCAATTCCTACACTCCGGATCACTGATGTTTGGGCACCCGATAACGGGGGAAATACTGGCTTGCGAGTCCAAACTACCCGTGGATCTGCGTCCCATATTTCACGCAGCTGCACGGGAGCCAGCACCGGTAGGGCCAGACCGGAGCTGATCTGAATAGAGAATGAAGGCGACCTTCGGGTCGCCTTCATTCGTTAAGGGCTCATGGCTGCAGACCTGCGCTGGGCGGCGTCATCGGCTCGCTTGCCTGCATTCGCAGGCGCGCGAACCTCTCCCTTGCCCAGCTTGGTTTTCGCAATGAGCCCTGGGTGGCCGCTTCCGCAGAAAGTCGACGGGGCGGAGAGATGCCTTCTCCCCGCCCCGTCTGCGCTCATTGCCCGAACCAGCCCCACCGAGGTAGGGGAAGGGAGGGCCGGCTCGTAAAGGCGGAAACGGAGGGCGGCGCGGAAACTTGCGGTCGGGCTTTCTCTATCCTCCGTTCCTCATCCAGACGTCTATCCCGGACGTTTCCGGACGCGGCCCTGCCTGACTCACCCGAGTCGGGTCCGCGCCACCGGGCGGCCGGTTTCAACCACAGAGCAAAGGGAGCAGTCCAAATGGCCGAAGTCGGCATCAGGGAGCTGCTGGAGTCCGGAGTTCATTTCGGTCACCAGACACGCCGGTGGAATCCGAAGATGCGCAGGTTCATCTTCGGTGAGCGCGGCGGCATCCACATAATCGATCTCGAGCTCACCCAGGAGCTCTTGAACAAGGCGCAGGAGTTCTCCGCGAACCTTGCGTCCCGCGGCGGAGTGATCCTGTTCGTTGGTACCAAGAAGCAGGCCCGCGACTCGATCAAGGAGACCGCGGACAAGTGCGGCATGCCCTACATCAACCAGCGCTGGCTGGGCGGGCTGCTGACGAACTTCCAGACGATCAACAAGCGCATCAAGCGCCTGCACGAGCTCACGGAATGGACCGAGGGCGGCCAGATGGAGCTCCTGCCCATGCGCGAGCGCATCAAGGCGATCTCCGAGCGCGACAAGCTCGAGGTCAACCTCGGCGGCGTGCGCGACATGCAGCGCCCGCCGGACGCGATGTTCGTGGTCGACCTGAACGTCGAGGAGATCGCGGTCCGAGAGGCCGCGCGCCTCAAGATCCCGATCATCGCCCTGACCGACTCCAACTGCGATCCGGACCCGGTGTCCTTCGTGATCCCGGGCAACGACGACGCGATCAAGGCCTGCAAGGTCGTGATCGAGGCCCTCGGCGACGTGGTCGGTGAGCGCGCGTCGGTGTACCGCGCGGAGCAGGAAGCCGCCCGCAAGGAGGCCGAGGAGCAGCAGCGTGCCCAGGCCGAGCAGCAAGCCGCCCGCAAGGCGGCCGAGGAGGAGTCGCGCAAGGAGGCCGAGGAGGCGAGCGCCGAGATGGCCCAGAAGCGCGAGGCGGAGGCCCAGCAGCGCGCCGACGCCGCCGAGAAGGGCGCCACCGAGCAGGCCGCGAAGGACGCTCAGGAGGCCGCGATCGCCGAGGTGGCGAACGCCGAGGGCGGCAAGCCGGAGACCCCGGAAGAGGTGCAGCAGGACATCGAGAAGAAGGAAGACAAGAAGGCAGACGTTCCGCCCGCGCCGCAAGCGGGCGAGGAGGTGAAGCAGTAGTGGCCGAGATCACCGCGAAGGATGTGAAGGCCCTCCGCGACCGCACCGGCATCGGGATGATGGACGCCAAGGGCGCCCTCCAGGAGGCCGGCGGGGACATGGAGAAGGCCGTCGAGATCGCCCGCATCAAGGGTGCTGACAAGGGCGCCAAGCTCTCCGACCGCGAGGCCACGGAAGGCGTCGTGGCGAGCTACATCCACTCGACCGGGAAGCTCGGCGTGCTCGTCGAGGTCAACTGCAACACCGACTTCGTGGCGCGCAACCAGGACTTCCGGGAGTTCGCCCAGGAGGTGGCCCTCCACATCGCGGCGCTCGGCCCCGACTACGTGCACGAGGACGAGATCCCCGAGGACTGGCGGGCCAAGGAGCTCGCAATTTTCGAGGAGCAGGCTGCCGACAAGCCGGAGAACGTCCGCCCCAAGATCGCCGAGGGCAAGATGCGCAAGCGCCTCGAGGAGGTCGTGCTGCTCCACCAGGAGCACGTGAACGCCGAGAAGCACGGCGGCAAGACCATCGAGCAGCTCCGCACCGATCTGTCCGCGAAGACTGGTGAGAACGTCGTCATCCGCCGTTTCGAGCGCTTCCAGGTCGGCGCCTAGCCTCACCGAGCGCTCGGCGCTCGAGCTCGCCCGGGGCATCCGGGCGAGTGAGTTCTCCGCGCGCGAGGTGGTCGATGCCCACATCGCCCTCGCGCAGCGTGGGCAGTCGCGCATCAACGCGATCGTCAAGGACCGTTACGAGGAGGCGCGTGCTGACGCCGACGCCGCCGATGCGCGCGTGGCCGCCGGCGAGGAAGACCTCCCGCCGCTGCTCGGCGTGCCCTGCACCGTCAAGGAGTCGATCGCACTCGAGGGGATGCCGCAGGTGGTGGGTGTCGTGGCCCGCCGCCACGTCGTCTCCACCGAGACCGCCCCCGCGGCCCAGCGGCTGATCGATGCCGGTGCGATCCCGATCGGGGTCACGAACACCTCCGAGATGACGCTGTGGATCGAGAGCGAGAATCGCGTCTACGGCCGCACCAGCACCCCGTATGACCCGGGGCGCATGGCAGGCGGCTCCTCCGGCGGTGAGGGCGCGATCGTCGGCAGCGGCGCATCGCCGATCGGCCTCGGCTCGGACATCGGAGGCTCGATCCGCATCCCGGCCTTCTGCTGCGGCGTGTTCGGCCACAAGCCCACGCCCGGCCTGATATCGCTCGACGGGATGTGGCCCAACGCCCCTGAAGGCGCCGCGCGGGCGATGCTCGTGAACGGCCCGCTGTGTCGCCGGGCCGAGGACCTGATGCCCACGATGGAGGTGCTGAAGGACGACGGCGTGGAGCTCGGCGATCCCGACGAGGTGGACCTGTCCGGGCTGCGCGTGCTGCTGCCAGAGAAGGCGCTGCTCGGCCGCGTGAGCCCCGACCTGCTGGCCGCGCGCGAGCGCGCCGCCGGAGCCCTCGCCGCCGCCGGTGCCACGCTCGAGCCCGTCGAGCTCGGGCACCGCGCCGCCATCCTCGAGCCCTACCTGGCAGCGCTCTCCGACGCCGGCGTGACGCTCGCCGAGGTGCTGGCC
>JACCYP010000307.1 GCA_013696425.1 Thermoleophilaceae bacterium | reverse complement strand
GCACGAGCGAGCCCACGATGACCCCCACGCTCGAAACGATTCCGAGCACGCGCGTGACGAGCAGCGCGACCCAGACATAGACCGTCGAGTAGGCCGCGTGGCCGCTCGGATAGGCGCTGCCCTCGGTGTCGACGAGTGGGTCCAGGGGCCGCGGACGGTCGATGGCTCCCTTGGACACGTGCACAGCGATGTAGATCAGGACGAACGCCGAGACGAGCAGGATCGCCTCCACCCGGCCGTGCTTCCACCACAACCAGCCCGCGGCCACGAGCACGACGAAACCGGCCACCGGGAGCGTGCCGAGCGCACTCACCACCTCCACCACGTCGGTGAGCAAGTTCGAGCGGATCTCGAGCGCGGTGCGCTGGAAGGCGCCGTCCGCAGTCGTGAGCCCGGTGTCCCCGGAAAGGATCACCGCGTACAGCGTGAACACGTAGAACCCGACGCCGCCGGCGGCGAGCGCGGTGGTGAACTCGAGGCCGAGCTCGCCGGGAGTGATGCGCTGGAGCAGGAACTTGACGGGCGGCGCGAGCAGCCGCCCGAGCGGGGCCGCCACGTAGCGCCAGAGCCGCCGCATCACGAACGCGACCGGGCGCAGCAGGGGCCGGTTGCCCTGGCCCTCGAGCCACGCCACGAACTTCCGCCGGTCCTCCTCCTCGCGCAGGCGCCGGTAGGCGTAGACGATCCCGACGACGATCGCCACGACGAAGCCGAACCCGATAGTCGCCTTGCCGGCGATCTCCGCCACCTGCTCGAAAGAGCGGTAGAAGATGTACCCGAGCATGCAGAACGTGGTGGCCCACAGCCCGGTGCCCACGATCGAGTAGGGGATGAACTGGCGGTAGGTCATGCCACTCGAGCCGGCGATGAACGGAGCGAGCGCGCGCACTAGGCCGATGAAGCGCCCGATCAGGATCGTGCGCCCGCCGTAGCGCTGGAAGTAGCCCTCGACCTTCTCGAGCCGGTCGGAGGTGATCTGGACCTTGGGGCCGTGCTTCTCGAGGAACTGGCGCCCGAGCCGGTGGCCGATGTAGAACGACACCGAATCACCCGCGATCGCGCAGAACCAGACCAGCCCGATGAGCGGGATGATGCTGATCTCGCCCTGGGCCGCCACGACCCCGCCGACGATCACCGCGAATTCCCCCGGCGCGATCAGCCCCACGAACGCGCCGGTCTCGAGGAAGGCGAGCCCTCCCACGAGCACGTAGGTCCACGGGCCGAGCGCCTCGGCCACGTCCTCGATCACCTTCTCGGGGTCGGGAAGCGTCGAGAGCAGCCCCGTGCCGTAGACCACGAGCACTACGGCCACCACGAGTGCGAGCAGCAGCCGCTCGGTACCGACCTTCCCCTTGATGCGGCGGTAGATCGCGCCGCCTGCGATCGCCGCCGCCACCACCAGCGCGAGGATCTGGCCGATGGTCATTCGCGGAACCTAGCGACGAGCGCGCCGGGCGTGGACGCCGCCGCGGCGAGCGCGTCGCTCTCCGCCTGGAAGAGGCCGAACACGGTCGGACCCGAGCCGGTGATGCGCGCTCCCAGGCAGCCCGGCCGGGCGGCCAGCGCGGCTATCCGCGGCTCGAGCTCGGGGCGCAGGGAGATGGCCGCCGGCTCGAGGTCGTTCTCCATCGCGGCGGCGAGCCGCGGGAGCGGGAGCGCGGCCAGGGCCGTCAGGCCGCCGGGGTCGACGTTCGCGCGTGTGGACTCGATGCGATCGGCCTCCGCGTACACCGCGGCGGTCGAAAGGCCCTCCGGGTCCGGCACGAGCACCACGTGGGTCTGCGGTAGCTCGACCCAGCGAACCCGCTCGCCGACGCCGGTCACGATCGCGTGACGCGGATCGATCTGGCTCGGCACGTCGGCACCGAGCTCGCCGCCGAGCTCGCGCAGGTCGCCGTCGCTCAGTCCGGCGCCGCTCACCTCGTTGGCGCCGCGCAGGACCGCCGCCGCATCGGCGCTCCCCCCCGCCAATCCGGCGGCAATCGGGATCCGCTTCTCGATCGTGACCCGCATCGGCGCGGCGCCGGTCACGTAGCGAAACCGCTCCAATGCCACCTCGGCGAGGTTCAGCCCGTCGATGCCGGGGCAGATCACCTCGTCGCGATCGGCCGGCTCCAGGCTCACCTCGTCCGCGAGATCGATCGAGGCGAAGATCGAGGCGAGCTCGTGCAGGCCGTCGGGACGCGGCGTACCCACCCGCAGCACGAGGTTGAGCTTTGCGTGGGCCTTCATGCGGCGAGCTTCCCGGCCAGGGCGCGGAACTCCCCCGGCGAGAGCCGCTCGGCGCGGGCG
>JACCYP010000295.1 GCA_013696425.1 Thermoleophilaceae bacterium | reverse complement strand
CGAGCTGCTGGCCGGAGAGCCCGGGCATCATCTTGAGGATGTTCTGCAGGGGGCCCATGCGGCGCACCTGCTTGAGCTGGTCGAGGAAGTCGTCGAATCCGAACTCCTGCTTGCGGATCTTGCGCTCGAGATCGGCGGCCTTGTCCTCGTCGAACCCCTTCTGAGCCTTCTCGGCGAGGGTCGCCACGTCGCCCATCCCGAGGATGCGCTGGGCCATCCGGTCGGGGTGGAAGCGCTCGAAGTCGGGCAGCTTCTCACCGGTCGAGGCATAGAGGATGGGCTTGCCGGTGACGGCCTTGACCGACAGTGCGGCGCCGCCGCGCGCGTCGCCGTCGAGCTTCGAGAGGATCACGCCGTCGAAGTTCGCCGTGCCCGCGAACGCCTCGGCCACGTTCACGGCATCCTGGCCGGTCATCGCGTCGACCACGAGCAGCACGTTGTGGGGCTTCGTGCGCTTGCGGATCTTCGCGAGCTCCTCCATCAGCTCGGCATCCACATGCAGGCGCCCGGAGGTGTCGATGATCAGCACGTCCTTGTTCTCGCGCTTGGCCTCCCCCACGGCCCACTCGGCGATGGCGACCGGATCGGCATCGGTGCCCTGCTGGTAGACCGAGGCGCCCGCGTCGGCGCCGACCTTCACGAGCTGGTCGACCGCGGCCGGCCGGTACACGTCACACGCCGCGATTCCCACGCTCTTGCCGTGCTCCTCGCGCAGGTGCCGGGCGAGCTTCGCGCACGCCGTGGTCTTGCCCGAGCCCTGGAGCCCGGCCATCAGCACCACGGTGAGCTTGCCCGGCACGAACGTCAGGTCGCGCCCCGAGCCGCCCATGATCTCGGTGAGCTCGTCCTGGACGACCTTCACCACCTGCTGACCGGGGTTGAGCGCCTCGAGCACTTCCGCCCCGCTCGCGCGCTCCTTAACCGCGTTGGTGAAGGCCTTCACCACCTGGAAGTTCACGTCCGCCTCGAGCAGCGCGAGGCGCACCTGGCGCATCGCCTTGGTCACGTCCTCCTCGGTCAGCGCGCCACGCGAGCGCACATCGGAGAGCGCCGCCTGGAGGCGATCGGAGAGGGAGTCGAACATCGCTCCCCGAGGCTAGCGGCGCCCTACTGGCGCGGAGCGGGCGGCCCGTCCCCGAGCTGGCCGCCGATGCGGTTCATCGCCTCGGTGAACTCGCTCGGGATGATCCAGACCTTGTTGGCGTCGCCCTGGGCGATCTGGGGCAGCATCTGGAGGTACTGGTAGGCGAGCAGCTTCGGATCGGCGTCGCCCTTGTGGATGGCCTCGAACACCGTCTCGATGGCCTGCGACTGGCCCTGGGCGCCGAGGATCTGCGCCTCGCGCTGGCCCTCCGCCTTGAGGATCGCCGACTGCTTCTCGCCCTCGGCGGTGAGGATCTGGGACTGCTTGACGCCCTCCGCGGTGAGGATCGCGGCGCGGCGGTCGCGCTCGGCGCGCATCTGCTTCTCCATCGCCTCCTGGATCGAGCCGGGCGGATCGACCGCCTTCAGCTCGACCCGGCCCACACGGATGCCCCACTTGCCGGTCGCCTCGTCGAGCACGCCGCGCAGCTGCGCGTTGATCTGGTCGCGCGAGGTGAGCGTGTCCTCGAGGGTCATGCCGCCGATCACGTTTCGGAGCGTCGTGACCGTGAGCTGCTCGATGCCGGCGATGTAGTCGGCGATCTCGTAGGTAGCCGCTTTCGGGTCGGACACCTGGTAGTAGATGACCGTGTCGATGTTCACCACGAGGTTGTCCTCGGTGATCACCGGCTGGGGCGGGAACGAGACGACCTGCTCGCGGAGGTCGAGCAGCGGCCGCAGGCGGTCGACGAACGGGATTATCAGCGAGAGCCCCGGGGTGAGCGTGCGGTAGTAGCGCCCGAGGCGCTCCACGATCCCGGCACGAGCCTGGGGAATGATTCGGATCCCGCGCGAGATCGTGAACATCACGAACAGCGCGAACACGATGAGGACGATGAGGCCTGCGGACACGACTACCTCCTATTTGTGGACCAGCGCCGTGGCGCCATCGATCTTCACTACCTCCGCGCGCTCGCCCTCTTCGAAGACCTCGTCCTCGTCGTAGGTGCGCGCGGTCCAAACCTCTCCTGCGAGCTTCACCTTCCCGCCGTCGCGGGTCACCTGCTCGAGAACGATCACGTCGCAGCCTACGAGGGCATCGGTGCCCGAGCGGATCTGACCCGGCGTGCGCAGGTGGCGCTGGGCCACGGGCCGGATGAAGACGAGCGAGGCGATCGAGGCCACGATGAACACGATGAACTGGCCCTCCAGCGGCACGCCTGCAACGGCCACCACGGCCGTCAGCGCCGCCGCCAGCGCCACGGGGCCGAGGAAGAACGACAGCGTGGCGATCTCCCCGAGTCCGAGGACTGCGGCGGCAATCAGCCAGAGTGACCAGTCGGGCACTGTTACCGCCTCGCGTGGAACCGCATCGGAGACATCGACGCCGATCCTACGCGCGGTCGGCCGCTGCCGCCATCCCGCGCTCGATATCCGAGAGCAGGTCGGCGCTGTCCTCGATCCCCGCGCTTAGGCGGATGAAGCCCTCGGGCACGTCGTCGCCGTGGCCCCAGCGGGCGCGCCGCTCGGCCGTCGTGTGCACGCCGCCGAAGCTGGTGGCGTCGGCCACCAGCTCGCACCCGGCCAGGAACGCCTCGGCCGTAGCGCGGTTCGAAAGCGCGAAGGACACGAGCGGCCCGTAGGCGCGCATCTGGCGCTTGGCGGTCGCGTGCGCGGGGTCCCCGGGAAGTCCGGGGTAGCGGACGACGCCGGTCCTTGCATCGGCATCGAGCGCCTCGGCGATGGCCAACGCGTTGGCGCACTGGCGCTCGAGGCGCAGTGCGAGGGTGGCCAGCGACCGGTGCGCGAGCCAGGTCTCGAACGGGCCGGGGACCGCGCCGGTGGAGGCGCGCCACGCCCGCAGCGGGGCGAGCAGCGCGTCATCACGGGTGGCGACGTGTCCGATGAGCAGGTCTCCGTGGCCGGTGAGCGCTTTGGTCCCGGCCACGACCGACAGATCGGCGCCGAGGTCGAGCACGGGCTGGCCGAGCGGGGTGGCGAGGGTGTTGTCGACCGCCACGATCGCACCGTGCTCGTGGGCCGCTGCGGCGATCCGCTCGATGTCGCATACGTCGAGGCGTGGGTTCGAGGGCGTCTCGAGCATCACCAGGCGTGCGCCCTCGACTGCGCCGAGTAGCGCGTCGTCGTCGGTTGGGACGAGACGCACCTCGATGCCGCGCGGGCGTAGGTACGACTCCGCCGTGGCGCGCAGCACCGGATATCCGTCGGCGGGGGCAACGAGCGTGTCGCCCGGGCGCAGGTTCACCAGCGCGACGGCGGTGAGCGCCGCCATCCCCGACCCGAACGCGAGTGCGCGCCCACCCTCGAGCTCGCCGACGGCCGCCTCGTAGTTGGCAAAGGTGGGGTTGTCCTCGCGGGTGTAGCCGTAGGGCGAGTCGGCTGGGTCGCCCTGGAGGTGGAACGGGGCCGCCATCGCCGGCCCCGGCAGGATCGGCTCGCCCTGCTTCGCGGGCGGCAGCCCGGCGTGGACCGAGCGCGTGGAGTCTCCCTTGGACGCCATCAAGCCTCCAAGAGCGCGCGGGCGAAGTCGTCGGGGTCGAAGGGCCGCAGGTCCTCGAGCGCCTCGCCGATACCGATCAGCTTCACCGGCACGCCGAGCTCGCCCGCGATCGCCAGCGCGATCCCGCCCTTGGCGGTTCCGTCGAGCTTGGTGAGCACGATGCCGCTGACCTCGACGGCCTCGGTGAACAGCATCGCCTGGCGCAGGCCGTTCTGGCCGGTGGTGGCGTCGATCGTGAGCAGCGTCTCGTGCGGCGCATCCGGGATCTGCTTCTGGATCACGCGGCGCACCTTGCGCAGCTCCTCCATCAGGTGATCCTGGGTGTGGAGGCGCCCGGCGGTGTCGATGATCACCACGTCGTGCCCACGCGCCTTGGCGGCGGCGATGGCGTCGAAGGCGACCGCGCCCGGATCCGACCCCGGCTCCGCGCGCACAAAGTCGGTACCTGCGCGCTTGGACCATTCCTCGAGCTGCTCCACGGCGGCGGCGCGGAAGGTGTCCCCGGCGCCGATCAGTACCGACAGGCCGAGCTCGTTGGTGAGGTGCCAGGCGATCTTGCCTATCGACGTCGTCTTGCCCGTACCGTTCACCCCCACCACGAGGATCACCGCCGGGTCGTGACGCAGGTCGATCCGGTCCTCTCCGGTCCGGGCTCCTTCCGCGAGCAGCTCGCGCAGCCGCTCGCCGAGATCGAGCTCCGGCGAGTCCGCCGCGTCGGTCTCGAGCGTCTCGACTATGCGTGCGGTGGTCGGGGCGCCGACGTCGGCGTAGATCAGGGTCTCCTCGAGCCGCTCCCAGGCCTCATTGTCGAGCGGGCCGCTAAAGGTCGACTGCAGTTCCGCGCCGAGCGCCTCGCGCGAGGCCCTCAGGTTCTCGCGCAGGCGGCCGAGGAACCCGCGCCTGCGCTCCTCGGGCTCGGGCCCGACGGACGGGTGCGCGGCACCGTCGGTGATGAAGAGATCGCGCCACTCACGGGTCATCGGACCGGCGCAGGATAGTCGCCGACCGGGGCGGCGCTCAGCGGCGGCGCTTCAGCGTGATCCGGCGGAATACGACCGAGCGCCGCCCGCTCGCGTCGCGCGAGCTCAGCACCGCCGTGACGCGCAGCGAGCGGCGCCTGCGCACGAGCCGGCGGCCATAGCTCGAGAGCCGCACGCGCACGACCGCCTTGCGCCCAGCCGTCACGGTGAACTTCGCCCGGCCGATGCGGCGCCTGCCCGCGAACAGGGTGAGGCTTCCCCGGCAGCGCCTGCTGGCCGTGCGCGGGCACTTGATCCGGATACGGGCGATGCCGTTGCGGCGCACGCCGACCTTGCGCGCGGCGATCTCGGGATCGCGGGGAGAGGGCGCCGTGCCC
>JACCYP010000094.1 GCA_013696425.1 Thermoleophilaceae bacterium | reverse complement strand
CCGGCGGCGGCGGCAACGGCGGCGCCGGCGGCTCGGCACCCCCGCCCGGCAAGGGCCCCGAGAACGAGGAGACGAGCGCCAACGGCCCGGTTCCGAACGTGCTCGGCTGCGATCCGCTCGACACGAGCGGTACCGAGCAGGACCCGGTCTGCATGTACCCGTTCCCCAACGACTACTTCACCCGCAAGGACGCCTCGACCGACACGGGCAAGCGGATCGACTTCCAGATGCTCGGCATGCCGCGCAACGCCGCACAGCGGCCGGTCGACCCCACGGACTGGAATCGCGCTGACGGCTTCAGCCCCGGCTCGATGATCCTCGCCCACGTGGCCGGGCTCCAGAAGCCCGAGTCGCTCACCGCCTCGGGCGCGGTGCCGATCACCGACATGGCGCGCACCTACGACGCGAACCAGCCGGTGGTCGTGATCAACACCAAGACGGGCGAGCGCCACCTGATCTGGGCCGAGATGGACATGACGGTGCCCGAGGGCAACCGCGCGCTCATCATCCGCCCTGGCGCGAACCTCGAGGAGGGCACGCGCTACGTGGTGGCCCTACGCAACCTGAAGGGGGATGACGGCAAGACCGCCGAGGCGCCCGGCCTGTTCAAAGCCTACCGCGACAAGGAGGACACGCCGCTGCCGACACAGGAGTCGCGCCGCCCGCACATGGAGTCGATCTTCAAGACGCTCGACACAGCCGGTATCGACCGCAGCTCGCTCTACCTCGCCTGGGACTTCACGGTCGCCAGCGAGCGCAGCCTCTCCGAGCGCGCCCTGACGATCAGGGACGACGCGTTCAAGAAACTCGGCGACACGAACCTCGCCGACCGCGAGGTGCAGGGCGCCTCGCCGAAGTTCACGATCGACAAGGTCACGCCGAACCCCGACTCGAACATCGCACGCCGCGTGAAGGGCACGATGGACGTGCCCTGCTACCTCTCGACGCCGGCGTGCGCCCCCGCGCACTCGCAGTTCGTGATGGCGCCCGGCTCGAACGTCCCGAACGTCGACACCGCGAAGGCCAACACGTTCAAGGTCGAGTTCCAGTGCGACATCCCGAAGGCCGCCTTCGATGCCGGCCGCAAGGTGCGCCCGATGCTCTACGGACACGGGCTGCTCGGCGGCTACACCGAGATGCAGAGCGGCAACGTGCGCGACATGGGCAACGAGAACGACATCATGACCTGCGCCACCGACTGGGCGGGCATGGCGACGGTCGACGTGCCGAACGTCGCGACGATCCTCACCGACCTGTCGAACTTCAACACGCTCGCGGACCGCGCGCAGCAGGGCTTCCTGAACTTCATGTTCCTGGGCCGGGCCGCGATCCACCCGCAGGGCTTCGCCGCTCTCGAGGAGTTCAAGAAGGACGGCGTGAGCCTCATCGACACCGACCGCCTCTTCTACGACGGCAACAGCCAGGGCGGCATCATGGGCGGCAGCCTCACCGCGCTCTCGCCCGACTTCGAGAAGGCGGCGCTGGGCGTGCCGGGCATGAACTACTCGACGCTGCTCACGCGCTCGACTGACTTCGGTGACGGCCACCGGCCGGTCCAGGGCTTCACGCCCGAGGACCTGACGAAGCTCGACCCGACCGAGCCCGGCGACTACCTCGACCTGCTGAGCGTGAACTACGCATGGCCGCTGTACGACAGCTACCAGAACAAGAACGAGCGCCAGCTGCTCTTCGCCCTGATCCAGATGCTGTGGGACCGCGGCGAGGCGAACGGCTACGCCCAGCACATGACCGACGACCCGCTGCCGAACACGCCCTCCCACGACGTGATGCTGCACGTCGCCTGGGGCGACCACCAGGTGGCGCCGGTCTCGGCCGAGGTCGAGGCACGGACGATCGGCGCGAAGCTGATGCGCAAGCCCGCGCTCGACGCGGGCCGCCATCCGGACAAGGACCCGTTCTACAAGATCGGCGTCGCCGCGCCGCCCTTCGACGGCTCCGCCCTCGTCGAGTGGGACTCGGGCGAGCCGGCGATGCCCACGAGCAACACGTTCTGGCACCTCGAGGACGAGCCCGAGCACGAGGCCCGCGGCCGCGATCCGCACGGGCACCCGCGCAGCACGCGCATCGCGCGTGACCAGAAGGGCGCGTTCCTGAGGATCGGCGGGCAGGTGACGGACACCTGCAGCGGCGGGCCCTGCTACGCCAACGGCTACCGGCCCTAGGCGGCCGGGGCAGGTAGGGTCGGCTCCGTGAAGGGCGGAGTCGACCTCGGCGGGACCAAGATCCAGACGGTGATCGTCGACGACCGCAACGAGGTCGTCGGCCAGGCCCGGCGCCCGACGCCCACGAAGGGCGGGCCGGAGGCCATCACAGCCGCCATCGCCGACTCGCTGCGCGAGGCGGCCGAGGCCGCGAAGGTCGCGACCGGCGAGTTGGCCGGAGTCGGCATGGGCTCGCCGGGCGACGTCGACGGGCGCAAGGGCACCGTCGCGAACGCGGGCAACCTCTCGGAGTGGAAGGAGCCGTCCCCGGTCGCGAAGACGCTGGGCGACGCGCTCGGCACGAAGGTGAAGCTCGGCAACGACGTGAACGTGGCCACCACGGCCGAGTTCGAGCTCGGCGTGGGGCGCGACCACAAGTCGCTGCTCGGCGTGTTCTGGGGCACGGGCGTGGGTGGCGGCCTGATCCTGAACAGCCGCATCTGGCTCGGCCGCGGCGCGGCCGGCGAGATCGGCCATGTGGTGGTGAAGCGCGGCGGGGCCAAGTGCCCGTGCGGGCGCAAGGGCTGCATGGAGGCCTACGCCGGGCGGGCCGCGATGGAGGCCGAGGCGCGCAGGCGCGTGGAGAAGGGTGAGAAGACCAAGCTGTTCGAGCTGATGGAGCAGCGCGGCCGCGAGCGTCTCACGAGCGGCATCTGGGCGCGTGCGCTGCGAAACGGCGACGACATGGCCGAGAAGCTGATCGACCGCGCCGTGAAGGCGCTCGGCTGTGGCATCGCCTCCTCAGTCAATCTGCTCGACGTGGAGGCGGTGGTGATCGGCGGCGGACTCGGCGTGCGCTTCGGCGAGACCTACGCCAAACGGATCAAGAAGGAGATGATGCCCCACCTCTTCGTGGACGACCGCCCGCCGACGGTGGCGGTCGCCTCTCTGGGCGATCTCGGCGGCGCGATCGGCGCCGCGCTGCTGATCCGGCCCTAGACCCCGGCGCCGCTCAGCACACCGGCTGCGGGCGCATCCGGCTCCGGCAGCCCCGGGCCACCGAGGGCCTTCACCTTCGCCGCGAGCTCGTCGGGGCTGAGGGGGCGTTCCGGCGAGCCCTTGGCCCACTCGACCGTGACGTCTCCGACCCGCGCCGCCGAGGGCAGGAGCGCGTCGTCGGCGGTCACGATCACCTCGACCGCGGCCACGTCGGGGTCGACGCGGGCGAAGTCCTCCACGCGCGGCTCGCCGCGCAGCATCGCCCAGGCGACCATGTATGGGATCGAGAACTTCGCCTCGAGCCCGTCGCGCGGCCGCTCGATCGGCGCGGCGGCGATGGAGAGCGGGTGCACGTGCACCTCGACCGGCCCGGGGCCGGGCTCCTGGCCGAGGGCAGCCTCGATGGCCGAGTGGGTCTGCAGGCAGCACGCCCAGCGCTTGATCCAGTTCGACTCGATCGCCGGCGCGGCGGCGGTGTCGGGCACGCGGCCACGGAAGGCGGCCTCGAACCCGGCGGCGCCGAGGTGGGAGTCGAGCGGCATGCGGGCGCCCTCGCGGGCATAGAGCGCGCACTGCACCCCGGCCGCCGCCGCGAGACCCACCTGCAGCGCCTTGCCGTGCGATCCGAACGCCGCGCGCAGTCCGCCGGCCTGCGTGAGGGCGAGCGCGGCGGCGGAGTCGCGCGAGCGCTCGTCGAGGTCCATCAGCTCGACGGCGGTCATTGCGGCGCCCACCGCACCGCACACCGCCGTGGGGTGCCAGCCGCCGTCGTAGAGGGCGGGGTGGGAGGCCTCGGCGAGCGCTCCCATCGCCTCGAAGCCCACCGTGTAGGCCTCGAGGGCCGCGCCGAAGCTCGCGCCCTCGGCGGCGGCCACGACGAGCGCCGCGGGTGCGGTCGGGGCGCTCAGGTGCGCGAGACCAGGGGCGAAGGTGTC
>JACCYP010000205.1 GCA_013696425.1 Thermoleophilaceae bacterium | reverse complement strand
CGGCCCGGGCCAGACCGTGATCACGAAGTCGCCGGTGCCCGACGTGACCGGCGAGCGCCTCGACATCGCCCTCGAGCGCGTGCGGCGCCAGAACTTCCTCGCCGACGTGGAGGGCGGCGGCGCGTTCGGCGTGATCGACGAGGACAACTGGCAGGTGGTGGGACAGGAACCGGCCCCGGGGGTGCCGCTCGAGACCGGATCGAGCGTGACGCTCAACATCGACCGCCGGTAGCGCTACGCTGCATCGCAGCATTCCTTTAACCCGGTCCGAGAGGCCAGGAAGGATCAATACGGTGGAAGAGAAGATCGTCCTCGACTCAGAGGACCTGTGGCGAACGCTCGTGCGGATCGCCCACGAGATCGTCGAGAAGAACGCCGGCAGCGAGATCGCCGTCGTCGGCATCCACCGTCGCGGGGCCGTCCTCGCCGCGCGCCTGAAGGATCTCGTGTCCGAGCTCGTGTCCGCGCCGGTGCCGCTGGGTGACGTGGACATCTCCTTCTACCGCGACGACGCGAGCACCCACACCCAGCCGGTGGTGCACGCCTCGCACATCGACTTCCCGGTCGCCGGCCGGACGATCGTGCTGGTGGACGACGTGCTCTACACCGGGCGCACCGTGCGCGCCGGCATCGAGGCGCTCTTCGACTACGGGCGTCCCGACCGCATCCAGCTCGCAGTACTGGCGGACCGCGGCCACCGGGAGCTGCCATTCCGCCCCGACTACGTCGGCAAGAACTTCCCGACCGCCCGCGAGGAGCGCGTCAACGTGCGCGTGGAGGAGCTCGACGGGGTCGACGAAGTGACCATCAGCCAACCTCAGGAAGGCGCGCGGAGCGCGCCTGTTCAAGATCGGCGGGATGCCGATCGAGACAATCCGAGCGCGGGGCTGGAAGCCCCGCGGGGGTAATCGATATGAGGCATCTCATCTCCATCGCCGATTGCTCGCGCGAGGACATCGAGCGCATCCTCGACAGGGCGGAGAGCTTTGCCGAGGTCTCCGGCCGCGAGATCAAGAAGGTGCCGACGCTGCGCGGCCGCACCGTGATCAACCTCTTCTACGAGGCCTCGACCCGCACAAGCTCCTCGTTCGAGATCGCCGCCAAGCGGCTCTCCGCGGACCTCGTGACGGTGAAGTCGGTGGGCTCGAGCGTCGACAAGGGCGAGTCGCTGAAGGACACGGTCCAGACGCTCTCCGCCTACGACCCCGCCGCGATCGTCATCCGCTCGCCGCACGTCGGAGCCGCCGACCTCGTGGCGAAGTGGAGCCCCGCCGCGGTGGTGAACGCCGGCGACGGCAAGCACGAGCACCCGACCCAGGCGCTGCTCGACCTCTACACCCTGCGCCGCCGCGTGCCGGCGCTCGAGGGGCTGACGGTGTGGATCGTCGGCGACGTGATGCACTCGCGCGTCGCGCGCTCGAACATCCTGGCCTTCACCCGCCTCGGCTGCCGGGTCACGGTCTGCGGGCCGCCCACGCTCATCCCGCGCGGCATCGAGACTCTCGGCTGCGAGGTCAGGCACACGCTTGACGACGTCGGCGAGGCCGACGTGATCTACGCCCTGCGCATGCAGCGCGAGCGCATGAAGGGCTCCTTCGTGCCGAGCCTGCGCGAATACGCCGCCCGCTACCAGATCGATTCCCGCCGCCTCGGCGCGAACCAGCTGCTCATGCACCCGGGACCGGTGAACCGCGGCGTGGAGCTCTCAGCCGAGGTGATCGATTGCCCCCAGGCCCTGATCACCGCCCAGGTCGAGTCCGGCGTCGTGGTCCGGATGGCGGTGCTCTACGAGCTGCTGACCGGCGTGGGCGATGACGCCGGCGGCGACGGCCCCGACCCGCGCACGCGCGCGGCGCAGGCCTCGGAGCCCCAGCCGGCATGACCGCGATCCTCGACCGCAAGGACGCGCCGCCGGCCGACCTGCTCATCCGCTCCGCCCACGTGCTCGACCCGCGCACCGGCATCGACGCTCCGCGCGACGTGCTCGTCTGCGGCGGTGAGATCGCGGAGATCGCCGAGCTCGGCTCGATCGACCTCCCCGGTGGCTGCGAGGACCTCGACGCCTCCGGCCTGCACGCGCTGCCGGCCTTCGTCGACCCGCACGTGCACCTGCGCACTCCCGGCCGCGAGGACGAGGAGGACATCGCATCCGGCACGCGCTCCGCCGCCGCCGGCGGGTTCTGCGCGATCCTCGCCATGCCGAACACCGACCCGGTCGTGTCCACCGAGCCGGTGCTCTCCTCGCTGCGCGAGCGCGCCCGTTCCGAGGCGCACGTGCCGGTCGGCTTCCTCGCCTCGATCACGCGCGATCTCGCCGGCGAGGACCTCACCGAGATGGCCGAGCTCGCCGACGCGGGTGCGATCGCCTTCACCGACGACGGCGTGCCGGTGCACGACTCCAACGTGCTGCGCCAGGCGCTGCAGTACCAGCGCCTCGCGGGAAAGGTGCTGGCTCTCCACGAGGAGGATCCATCCCTCTCCGGCGCGGGCGTCATGCACGAGGGCGAGGTCTCCGCCGTGCTCGGGATGGAGGGCGTGCCGTCGCTGTCGGAGTCGCTGATGATCGCCCGCGACGCCGCGCTCGCCAAGTACGAGGACGGCACGATCCACGTGCAGCACGTGTCGGCGCGCGAGTCGGTCGAGGCCATCGCGGCTGCGAAGGCCGACGGCATCCGCATCACCGCGGAGGCGAGCCCGCATCACCTCTGCCTCACGCACGAGGACGTCCGCGAGCTCGATCCCGCGCGCTTCAAGATGAACCCGCCGCTGCGCAGCGAGGACGATCGCCAGGCGCTGATAGAGGGCTTGAAGGACGGGACGCTCGACTGCATCGCCACCGACCACGCGCCGCACTCGCGCGAGGAGAAGGAGCAGCCGTGGGAGGCCGCGCCGAACGGCGTGACCGGCCTCGAGACGTCCTTCGCCGCAGCGCACACGACGTTGGTGTTGCCGCGAGTGGTCGACCTCGCGACGATCGTCGAGCGGATGACCTCCGGCGGCGAGACCTTCGGCATTCCGGCGCCGCGCATCGAGCCCGGCGCCGAGGCGAGCATCGTGCTCGTGGACCTCGCCGCGGAGTGGCAGGTGGGGGACGCCGGCTATGAGAGCCGCTCCTCCAACTGCGCGTTCGCCGGCCGCACGCTCACCGGCCGGGTGCGCATGACCGTGGCCGCCGGCGGCGTGGCCTACCGCGAGCGCTCATTCGCCATCGGGGCCGTCGCGTGAGCTACCTGCTGCTCGAGGACGGCTTCCGGCTCGACGGTCTCGCGGCGGGCGCCGATGCGGCCACGGTCGGCGAGGTCGTGTTCAACACGGCGATGTCCGGCTACCAGGAGTCGGTCACCGACCCGAGCTACCGCGGCCAGATCATCGTCTTCACCTACCCGCTGATCGGCAACTACGGCGTGTCGGCCCACGCGATGGAGTCCGACGCGGTGCACGCCCGTGGGGTGGTCATGCGCGAGGGCATCGACCGCGAGGACGCCTCGGGTGCCGAGGGCGGTTGGCTCACGTGGCTGGGCGACTGCGGCGTGCCCGCGCTCTCCGGCGTCGACACCCGCGCGCTCGTGCGCCACATCCGCGACAAGGGCGCGATGCTCGGCGGCATCTTCCCGGCGGCCGTGGCCGAGGGCGAGGCGCGTGCGCTGATCGAGGCCGAGCCGCCCATGGCCGGGCGTGATCTGGCCTGCGAGGTGACCCCGCCCGAGCCGGTGATCCTGCCGGGCGACGGACCGCGGATCATCGCGCTCGACACCGGCATCAAGACCTCGATCGTCGAGCAGCTGCGCGAGCGCGGTGCCCACGTGGAGCTGCACGACTGCGCCACCGGCCCCGAGGCCCTGCTCGCCCGCGAGCCCGATCTGGTGTTCCTCGCCAACGGTCCCGGCGACCCCGCGGCGCTCGACCACGTGGTCGGCACCGTGCGCGATGTGGTGGGGAAGGTGCCCGTGTTCGGCATCTGCCTCGGCCATCAGCTGCTCTGCCGCGCGGTGGGTCTCGACACCTTCAAGCTGCCCTTCGGCCACCGCGGCGCGAACCACCCGGTGAAGGAGCTCTCGACGGGGAGGATCGACATCACGAGCCAGAACCACGGCTTCGCGGTGCTCGGCCCCGGCGGCGAGCAGCGCCTCGAGTCCGACGAGCCCGTGCGCTGGAACACCGACTTCGGCGCCGCCCGGCTCTCCCACATCAACCTCTACGACCGCACCGTCGAGGGACTCGAGCTGCTCGACGTCCCGGGCGGCACGGTCCAGTACCACCCCGAAGCCGGCCCCGGACCGCACGACGCCCGCCATCTATTCGACCGATTCATCGCCCTGGCAGCCGCCTGATGCCGCGACGCGACGACATCTCGAAGATCCTCGTGCTCGGCTCGGGCCCGATCGTGATCGGCCAGGCCGCTGAGTTCGACTACTCGGGCGCGCAGGCGTGCAAGGTGCTGCTCGAGGAGGGCTTCGAGGTCGTCCTCGTGAACTCGAATCCGGCCACGATCATGACTGACCCCGAGTTCGCCACGGCCACCTACATCGAGCCGCTCCTGCCGGACTCCGTGACCGCCGTGATCGAGAAGGAGCGCCCCGACGCGCTGCTGCCGACGCTCGGCGGCGGCACCGCGCTCGACCTCGCGCGCGACCTGTCGGAGAACGGCGTGCTCGAGCGCTACGGCGTCGAGCTGATCGGCGCGGACTACGACGCCATCCGCCGGGCCGAGGACCGCGACCTCTTCCGCGAGACGATCGAGGCCGCCGGCCTTCGTGCCGCGCGCTCGCGGATCGTGACGAGCGTGGCCGAGGGCGAGCGCGCGCTCGAGGACATCGGACTGCCGGCCATCTTCCGCCCGGGCTTCACGATGGGTGGCAAGGGCGGGGGCATCGCCCGCACCCCCGAGGAGTTCCGCCAGCTCGTGGGCGAGGGCATCGCCGTGAGCCCGATCGGCCAGATCCTCGTGGAGGAGTCGGTCATCGGGTGGGGCGAGTTCGAGCTCGAGCTGATGCGCGACAGGAACGACAACGTGGTGGTGATCTGCTCGATCGAGAACGTCGACCCGATGGGTGTGCACACCGGCGACTCGGTCACGGTCGCGCCCCAGCAGACGCTCACGGACAAGCAGTACCAGTTGCTCCGCGACCAGGCGATCACCGTGATCCGCGCGGTCGGAGTCGAGACCGGCGGCTCGAACATCCAGTTCGCGGTGAACCCCGAGACCGACGAGATCGTCGTGATCGAGATGAACCCGCGCGTGTCGCGCTCCTCGGCGCTCGCTTCGAAGGCCACCGGCTTCCCGATCGCGAAGATCGCCGCCCGTCTGGCGGTCGGGTACGCGCTCGAGGAGATCGACAACGACATCACGCAGGTCACTCCGGCGA
Source organism: Thermoleophilaceae bacterium (assembly GCA_013696425.1). Classification (GTDB taxonomy): domain Bacteria; phylum Actinomycetota; class Thermoleophilia; order Solirubrobacterales; family Thermoleophilaceae; genus JACCYP01. Next base: position 3,857 of record JACCYP010000205.1, on the reverse strand, counting down.
GCTTCGAGCCGACCATCGACTACGTCGTCGTGAAGTGGCCGCGCTTCGCCTTCGAGAAGTTCGCCGGCACCGACGGGATGCTCGACACGAAGATGCAATCGGTCGGCGAGGCGATGGCCATCGGCCGCACGTTCAAGCAGGCCTGGGTGAAGGCGCTGCGCTCGCGCGAGCTCGACGTGGAGCCCGAGCTCGGCGGCGAGTCACTCGACGCGCTGCTCACCCGCCTCGAGCGCCCCTGCCACGACCGCTATGAGGTGCTCGACGCCGCCGTGAAGCTCGGCGCCACCGACGAGCAGATCCACGAGCGCACCGGCATCGACCCGTGGTTCGTGGCGGAGCTGAGCGCGCTCGCCAAGGGCGAGGACCCCGAGGCCGGGCTCGTGCGCACGTTCAAGTCGGTCGACACCTGCGGCGCCGAGTTCGAGGCCGAGACCCCCTACTTCTACTCCGGCTGGGAGCAGCCCGGGCCCGAGGGAGCGCGCCACGAGATCCGCCGCACCGGCCGCCGCAGCGTCGTGATCCTCGGCGCGGGGCCGAACCGGATCGGGCAGGGCATCGAGTTCGACTACTGCTGCGTGCACGCGGCGATGACCGTACGCGGGATGGACCGCGACGCGGTGATGGTGAACTGCAATCCGGAGACGGTCTCGACCGACTACGACACGAGCGACCGGCTCTACTTCGAGCCGCTCTCGCTCACCGACGTGCTCGGCGTGTGCGAGGTCGAACAGCCCGAGGGCGTGATCGTGCAGTTCGGCGGCCAGACACCGCTGAAGCTCGCCCACGGGCTGGCCGACGCCGGCGTGCCGCTGCTCGGCACGCCGGTCGCCTCGATCGACATGGCCGAGGACCGCGGCCAGTTCGGCGCGCTGATCCAGGAGCTCGGGCTGAAGTCGCCGCCGTATGCCACCGCGCGCAGCGCCGACGAGGCGCTCGACGCGGCCGAGCGGGTCGGCTTCCCCGTGCTCGTGCGCCCGAGCTACGTGCTCGGCGGGCGGGCGATGGAGCTCTGTTACTCACGCATGGAGCTCGCCGACTACCTGCGCCGCACCGGCGCCGGACAGGGCGGGGTGATCTACCTCGACCGCTTCCTCGAGAACGCGATCGAGGTCGACGTGGACGCGCTGTGCGACGGCGAGGACGTCCAGATCGGCGCGATCATGCAGCACGTCGAGGAGGCCGGCATCCACTCGGGCGACTCGGCCTGCGTGATCCCCGCGATGTCGCTGGGCGCGGACATGCTCGACAAGGTCCACGACGCCACCCACCGGCTCGCAGTGCAGCTTGGCGTGGTCGGCTTACTCAACATCCAGTTCGCCGTCCACGGCGACGACGAGCTCTACCTGATCGAGGCGAACCCGCGCGCGTCGCGCACGGTGCCGTTTGTCTCCAAGGCGGTGGGCGTCTCCCTGGCGAAGGTCGCCACCCGGCTGATGCTCGGCGAGCGGCTCGCGGAAATGGACCTCGGCCTCTCGCGCCTCGGCGCCGGGCGCCTCGGCCACGTGTCGGTCAAGGAGGCGGTGCTGCCCTTCGACCGCTTCCCGCGCGCCGACGCCCTGCTCGGGCCGGAGATGCGCTCAACCGGAGAGGTGATGGGCGTCGCGGGGGACTACCCCTCGGCGTTCGGCAAGGCGCAGGCCGCCGCCGGCGCCTCGCTGCCGAGCGGGGGTGCGGTGTTCCTGTCGGTCACCGACACCGACAAGCCGATCGCGCAGCAGCTCGCCGCCTCTCTGCACGACCTCGGCTTCGACATCCTCGCCACGGGCGGCACCGCTCAGGCGATCCGGCGGATGGGCGTGCCGGTCGAGCGGATCAACAAGGTCAGCGAGGGCTCCCCGCACGTGGCGGACCGGATCGACGCCGGCGGGGTGGCGATGGTCATCAACACCCCGACCGGATCGGGTGCGCGCACCGACGGCTACGAGATCCGCCGCGCCGCCATCGGCCGCGGCATCCCCTGCCTCACCACGATGACCGGCGCCACGGCCGCCCAGCGCGCGATCCAGGCGCGCCGGCGCGGCGAGCCGGCGGTGCTCTCGCTGCAGGAGCTCCACGCCGCCGAGGCCCGCGCTTGACCCTCGCGCCGTTCGGACGCCGGCTGGCGGAGGTGACTGCCGTGGAGCGGCTCGGCGCCTACACCGTGATCATGGTGGTGGATCCCCACCAGCCCGAGCCCGGGCAGTTCTACATGCTCGCCACCGAGACGGGGTGGGGAGGAGGCGCGGGCGAGCGGCCCTACCTCCCGCGCGCCTTCTCGCACGCCCGCGCCGCGGACGGGAAGCTGCAGTTCCTGTTCGAGGACGTCGGCCCCGGCACCCACCGCCTGGCGGCGGTCGAGCGGGGCGAGTCGCTCTGGCTCACGGGTCCGCTCGGCAGCGGGTTCGGGCCGCCGCAGGGGCGGGCGCTGCTCGTCGGTGGAGGCATCGGCGTGGCGCCCCTTGTGGCGCTCAGCGACGACGTCGACGGCCCGGTGTTGCTCGGCTTCCGCACCGCGTTGCACGCCGAGGCGGCCTCGCTCTTCCCCGAGCAGCCGAAGCTCGTGACCGACGACGGCTCCATGGGCCGCAGGGGCCTCGTCACCGAGCTGCTGCGCGAGGAGCTCGACGAGGACGCGGATGCCACGGTGTTCGCCTGCGGGCCGCCCGCGATGCTCGAGGCCGTGCGCGCGCTGTGCGCCGAGCGTGACGTGCCGGCTCAGCTCGCCCTCGAGTCCGGGATGGCGTGCGGCTTCGGCGCGTGCTTCGGATGCGTGGTGCCCACGCGCGCGGGCTACATCCGGGTGTGTGTGGACGGCCCGGTGGTGGAGGCTGCCGCGCTCGAGACGGCGCTGGTCCCGGGGACGGGCCATTGAGGGGCTTCGACCTATCGGGTCTCGTCCTGAACGGCTCCGGCACCTTCGACGCCATCGCCGCCCGCCGCACCTTCGGCGACGAGCTGCTCGAGCAGTTCCCCTTCGACGTGTTCGTGTCGAAGACGATCACCGCGGAGCCGCGGCAGGGCAACCCGCCGCCGCGGCTGTGGGAGACGCCCGGCGGTCTCATCAACTCGATCGGCCTCCCGAACAAGGGCCTCGACGGCTTCCTCGCCGCGGACCTGCCCCAGCTGGCCGAGTTGCCGGTGCCACTGTGTGTGTCGGTGATGGGCTTCACCCGCGACGAGCTCGCGAAGCTGGTTGCAGCGGTAGACCAACGTGAGGAGGTCGCGATGTTCGAGCTGAACGTGTCCTGCCCGAACGTCGAGACCGGTCTGATCATGGGCGCCGATCCCTCCGAGACCGCCCGCGTGATGGAGCGCGTGCGTCCGCTCACCGACAAGCCGGTGATCGTGAAGCTCACGCCCAACGCAACCAATCCCGCCGAGGTGGCCGTGGCCGCGGAGGGGGCCGGGGCAGACGCGGTCTCACTCGTGAATACGCTCAAGGGAATGGCGTTCAGGCCCGGCACGAGCGAGCCCTGGCTGGGCGCCGGCACCGGCGGCGTGAGCGGCCCCGCCGTGCGTGCGATCGCCCTCCAGCAGGTCGCGGCGGTCTCCAAGCGCGCGGAGATCCCGGTCATCGGGATGGGCGGGATCGCTTCGGGCGCGGGCGCACAAGACTTCCTCGCCGCGGGCGCCGAATGCGTGGCCGTGGGCACCGAGAGCTTCCGCGATCCCGCGGCCGGAAGCCGCATCCGCCGCGAGCTGCGCGGCCTTAGACCCAAATTGGAAGTCACGTACCTCGAACGGGGTACTAGAAGCGGATAAGAGGCTCACACAAGGCATAGAAAGCCCCGCAAAGCGTTAGGAAAAGCTCAAGTACCCCGAAGCAGCTTTAACCTCAGGTCGAGCTTGACTGATTTTTCGCCCGTGAACGGCGGTTA
>JACCYP010000202.1 GCA_013696425.1 Thermoleophilaceae bacterium | reverse complement strand
GGTTCGGCCCGGCGATCGAGAGCGCGCTGTAGGGCGAGCCGGCGGCGAAATCGAGCGTGTAGGCGGCGAGCACGGCGGCGGCCGGAATCGCGGGGGCGCGCGGCCATGAGGCAAGGCGGTCGGTCGCGTAGCCGAGGACGACCGAGCCGATGCCGACGACCACCGCTTCCCAGGCGCCAGGGGGGGTCAGCACCGCCGCCACCAGCGCGAGCAGCGGCAGCCACATCGCGGAGAGCAGGGCGGTGCGCACCGCGGCGCGACGCCCCACCCGCCCTTGGGTGAGCGACAGGGCCAGGAACAGCAGCAGCCATTGCCCGAGCGCGGTCACGAGAGCAGGCGTGCGCCGCCCGGCGATCACCTCGAGGCGCTCGACCAGGTCGTCCACCTCCCCGGCGCCCCCCTCGCCCACCTCGATCTCGTGGCCGGTCATGTCCTCGGGCGCCTCGATCCCTAGCGCTGCGAGCAGCGTGGGCGCGATGTCCGTGCTCGCCACGAGGCCGGGCTCGCGCGTGGTGGTTGAGGTGAGGATCCCGCCGCCGCCGCTCATGCCTGCCCGCAGCAGCTCCCGCTCGCGGGGTGGGTCCTGCATCGCGACCACGAAAGCCGGGAGCGGAACGGGCGGGCCGGGCGCCTGGGCCACGACCAGCCGGAACTCCCGGCTGAGCGCCTTCACCCGCGCGCCCCATCGATCGGCCGTCACGACCTCGGCGCGCTCCACCTGCCCTGACCGGTCCGCGGCCACGACGGCGGCCGACTGGTCGCGGCCGCGGATGCCTAGGTAGGCCACCCTGCCACCGGCGCGCTCGATCGCCGTCGCGAGCAGACCGGGCTCGATGCCGTCGACCTCCCGTGCCCGCTGCACCGCCTGCGCCCATCCTTCTATTGCCCCGCCGGGCTCGAGCCGCAGCTGCGGCAGCTCGGCCCGGTAGGCCCGCAGCGACACCCGCGCACCCTGCGAGATGTCGAGGAACACCTGGTCGCGCTCGTAGCCGCCGACCGAGGGGCTCACGGCTCCCGGCGCGAGGCCGGCCCGCTCGAAGGCAGAAAGCGGCGGGTCGAAGGGGGGCAGGAGCAGCACCGCGCGAGGTGCCGCCGCGGCCCCCGGCGCCCACAGGGCGAGGATGGCGACGGCTAGAACCAAGCATGGCAAGGAAGAGGAGTAAAGCCTTGCCGGGGCAAGGCGAGCGACGATGACGCAGCCAGGCGCAGGTTCGGCGGCGAGAGCCTTGCCCAAGGGGGCCATGCGCCACACTCTATGGCCGTGCCTCAGCGCAATTTCGTCAAGTTCACCGCCCTCAGGATCGACCCCGCCTGGCGCCGCCTGGACGCGCCAGAGCGCGCCGAGGCCAAGCGGGAGTTCGCCGCCGCCTGCAACGAGTGGGCCCAGGAGAACTTCCTGCGGACCTACTCGCTGGTGGGCACCCGTGGGGATGCCGACCTCATGCTGCGGGCGATCTCCCCGAGCCTCGACCGCATCCACGAGCTGCACGTGCTGCTGAACCAGAGCGGTCTCGCGCACTACGCCGACACGCCCCACTCGTTCCTATCGATGACCAAGGAATCGGTCTATTCCGATGAGGAGCAGCCACTCACGCCGCGCCCCGGGAGCGATTCGAAGTACCTGATCGTCTACCCGATGTGGAAGAAACGGGAGTGGTACCTGCTCGCGCCCGAGGAGCGGATGCGGATCATGAAGGGCCACATCGAGGTCGGCCGCAAGCACACGACCATCGACATAAACACCTCCTACTCCTACGGCCTCGACGATCAGGAGTTCGTCGTCAGCTTCGACGCGGACGAGCCGGGCGAGTTCCTCGATCTGGTGCATGAGCTCCGCGGGACCGAGTCGAGCGCCTACACCGAGTCCGAGACCCCGATCTTCACCTGCATCTCCACGTCGGTCGAGCGTGCGCTCGACGCCATCGACGGCGAGGCGCTGGTACCGACGACATGAATGAGGAAGTCCGCGACATAACGATCATCGGCGCCGGGCCCGTCGGCCTCACGACGGCGTTCTGGGCGGGGATGCGGGAGGCCAACTCCCAGATCATCGACTCGCTGCCCGACCTCGGCGGCCAGCTCACCACGCTCTATCCGGAGAAGTGGATATTCGACGTGCCGGGCTACCCGCGCGTGCTCGCGAAGGACCTGATCGACCAGCTGCGCCAGCAGTCGATCGAGCAGTTCGACGTGCCGGTCTCGCTCGAGACGACGGCCGACCGCGTGGAATACGAGGGCGAAGGCTCCGAGCGCGTGCTGCGGCTGGTCACCGACAAGGGCGACTTCCTCTCGCGCACGATCGTGATCGCCGGCGGCCACGGCGCCTTCGAGCCCAAGAAGCTCCCCGGCTTCGACATGGACCCATGGGAGGGCAAGGGCGCGCACTACCTCGTCGGCGAGAAGTCGGCCTTCGCCGGGAAGAAGGTGGTGATCGTCGGCGGCGGTGATTCCGCCTGCGATTGGTGCCTCAACCTGCTCGACACCGCCGCGGAGATCACGCTCGTGCACCGCCGCGAGGGATTTCGCGCGCACGAGGTGACGGTGAAGGAGCTGAACGACGCCGCCGATGCCGGCCAGGTGGCCATCCGCACCCCGCACCAGATCCGCGAGGTGCACGGCAACGGGAGGGTCGAGGGCATCACGGTCTTCCACTCCGAGACCGAGGAGGAGGAACACATCGAGTGCGACGCGATCCTGCTCCAGCTCGGCTTCAAGACCGCGCTCGGGCCGCTCAAGGAGTGGCCGCTCGAGGTCGAGAAGGGCGCGATCAAGGTCGACCCCGTGATGCACACCTCGATGGAGGGCGTGTGGGCCGCGGGCGACATCACCACCTTCGACGGAAAGCTCAAGCTGATCGCCACCGGCTTTGCCGAGGCCGCCATCGCGGTCGCGCAGGCCGTGCACCACATCCGTCCCGAGTCGCGGATCCAGCCGAAGTACTCGACCAACACGGGCGTGCCCGGCTCGGTCGAGGGCCAGGCCTGACGCGCCCGCTGGAAGGCTTCGGCCCGGCCGCGCTGCCGCAGCGGAGCCCGCTCGAGGGCCGCACGGTGGCGCTCGAGCCGCTCGACCCGGAGGCCCACGCCGCCGATCTCATCCGCGCCTCCGCCGACCCGGAGATCTTCCGCTATCTCTTCGAGGGCCCATTCGAGGACAAGGACGCCCAGCGCAGGTGGCTCGAGGGCGCCGCGAAGCTCTCCGACCCCCTGTTCCTCGCCGTGGCCCCGCGCGCGAGCGGTGCTGCGTCCGGGATCGTGAGCTACATGCGGATGGTCCCCGAGCACGGCGTGATCGAGATCGGGAACATCTGGTTCGGTGCCGGCCTCGAGCGCACGGCCGCCGCCACCGAGACGGTCTACCTCCTCGCGAAGCACGCGTTCGAGGACCTCGGCAACCGCCGCCTCGAGTGGAAGACGAACGCGCTGAACGAGCGCTCACGCCGCGCGGCCCTGCGGTTCGGGTTCACCTTCGAGGGCATCTTCCGCCAGCACATGGCGGTGAAGGGGCACAACCGCGACACGGCCTGGTTCTCGATGCTCGATTCCGAGTGGCCGGCCGTGAGGGCCGCGTTCGAGGCCTGGCTCGACCCGGCCAACTTCGACGCCGGCGGCGCCCAGCGCAGCCCGCTGGCCGCGCGGAGGGACCACCCGGCCTAGGGCCGGTGGCTCACCGAGCCGAGGTGGAGCTCGGAGAGGTCGTTGGTCAGCGGCTCGCCGGGCACGATCTCGCCCACCTCGAGCGCGCCGGTGATCACCACGGCGCCGGGCCGCAACTCGCCGCCGTGGTCGGCGAGAACCAACCGCGCGCGCTCGACCATCTCGGTGGCCGTCTCGTGCTGCGCGCCGACGACGGGGTCGCCGAGGATCACGCCGCGGTGGTGGATGTTGCCGGCCATGATCTCCTCGAGCCGCTCCTTGGAGGGATCGATGGTCACCAGCTCGATGGCGGGGCCGAGCGCGGCTATGCCGCCGTCCGTGCCGATCCAGGCGGCGATCTCGTACTCCCAGATCGCCGCTTCGACCGGGCCGGGAGGCGCGAGATAGCCGACAACGGGACCGTCGAGGCCGAAGTGCTCCTGCGCGGCGGGGATGTTGAAGCCGATCTTCCAGCCGGGCGAATCACCCGGCGCACGGGCGATCAACTCACGCTGTCCGGGAATCACGAGCCGGCGATCCAGCGGGGCGGATTCGCCACGAGCATCTGATCGATCTGCTCGTCGGTCACGCCGAGCTCGCGCAGCTCGCCGAGCACCTCGTCGAAGATCAGCGTCATCGTCCACTTGGGCGCCATCTGCGCCTGCATCTCCTCCGGGAACCAGTCGAGCTTCGAGCACGCGTCCTGGGAGAGGAACATCCGGTCCGCGTAGCCGCGCTCGCACAGCGCCGCGACGGTGGCGTTGCGCTTCTCCTGCGGCAGGATGATGTCGAGCCCGTAGCGGTCCATCCCGATCCAGGCGCCGCGCGCGAGCAGCTCCTCGATGTGGTCGAGGTCGTCGGTGTCGCCGGTGTGGGCGAGCATCACCGTCGAGAGATCCACGCCCTCCTCCTCGTAGAGGTCGAGCACCTCGGAGCCGCGCTTGGTTCCCGGGTGGGTGTGGCACATGATCGGGCGGCCGGTGCGCTTCGAGGCCCGGGCGCCGGCGCGCAGCGCCTTCTCGGCGCCGGGCGTGATCCCCGGCTCGTCGACCGCGTTCTTGATGAAGGCCGCCTTCGAAGCCGTCCCCTGGATCCCCTCCTCGATGTCGTGCACGAAGCAGTCCGCGAGGAAGTCCTCGTCGTGGCCCTCGAAGATCTGGGGCAGGAAGTTGTAGCGGTAGAGCCCCGTGCAGGCGACGATGTTCATGCCCGTGGTCGAGGCGGCCTGGGCGAGGAATCGGGCGTCGC
>JACCYP010000199.1 GCA_013696425.1 Thermoleophilaceae bacterium | reverse complement strand
TGGTGCCCTGCGCCACCTGGGATCCGAAGGACATGAAGTTCCCGCCCGGCTGTGACTGGATGACGCTCCCGTCCGAGCCCAAGTGATGAGGGCGGCCGCCGCGCTCGCGGTCGGCTGCTTGCTGGCGGCGGGATGCGGCGGGGGTGAGGCCGAGGAGAGCGGGGACCTTCGCTGGGTGTCGGCCCCGAGTGTCTACGCCTCCGAGAGCCTGCCTGACGAACACGTGGCGAGCGGCCGCGTGCGCAACGAGGGCCTCGAGCCGTTCAAGGCGGAGTCGAAGGAGCTGAGGCTCTTCGACGAGGATGGTCGGCGCGTGGAGGGCACGATGATCTTCTCGCGTGGCTACTCGCATCCGCTGCGCTCGCAGCGACGCGGCGATCTGCCCGAGTCCGTCGACGGCGAGGATTTCCTGCGCGGCACGCAGGTGGCGCTGGCCCCGGGCAAGGAGCTGCCGCTCACGGTGGCCTGGCGCGTGCGCAAGGGCGGAAAGCCACCCGTCCGGGTCGACTACGGTTCTGGTTCGCTGCCGCTCCGTTAGGGGCGCGAGCAGGGCAGCCGCAGCCGCAGGGGCTCACGCTCACCTCGCTCGAGTTCGCGGGCCAGCGCGGATACGCGGGCGGCCCGTTCGGCACGCTGCTGCGCACCGATGACGGCGGCCAGAGCAAGACGCAGTTCGTCGCCCAGTGGGCGGGGGATGACGATCGCGCCGGGGCGGGCAGCTTGGCGCTCACGGTCAGCCCGTAAGGGCTGCCGCCGCTCCTGCGACACTTCCGTACATGGGTGTCGCGGCGTCAGCGGTGGATTTCAGGGCTCGGAGGGAGGCGCTCGAGGGCGCCTTCCTCTCGCCCCTGGCCGCGCGCTCCTATCCGGCGGTGCGCGACATCGAGGAGCCGGATTCGCCGCTGCGCACGCCCTTCCAGCGCGACCGCGACCGGATCGTGCACTCGAAGGCCTTCCGGCGCCTCAAGCACAAGACGCAGGTATTCATCTCGCCCGAGGGCGACCACTACCGCACCCGCCTCACGCACACGCTCGAGGCCTGCGGCATCGCGCGCACGGTTGCGCGGGCGCTCGGGCTGAATGAGGACCTCACCGAGGCCATCGCGCTCGGACACGACCTCGGCCACCCACCGTTCGGGCACATCGGCGAGGGCGTGCTCGACTCCTGCCTCACCGAACGCTACGACCTGCGCTTCCGCCACAACCACCACTCGGTGCGGGTGGTGGAGGTGCTCGAGGCGCTCAACCTCACCGAGCCGGTGCGCGACGGCATCCTGCGCCACACCTCCGGTGAGGACCTCCCGGCCACGCTCGAGGGGCGGATCGTGCGGATCGTCGACCGCGTGGCCTACATCAACCACGACATCGACGACGCGATCCGGGCGGGGGCGCTGCGCTTCGACGACCTGCCGAGGGACGAGATCGCCATGCTCGGCGACACGGTGTCGGCGCGGATCGACACGCTGGTGCGCGACATCGTCGAGCGCTCCGAGGAGGCAGGGGACATAGTGCAGGGCGAGGGCGTGGGCGGCGCGATGCTGCGGCTGCGCGCGTTCATGTTCGAGAACGTCTACCTGGCCGCGGCCGCACAGGAGCAGGCGCCGCAGGTCGAGCGCGTGCTTCGCGGATTGTTCGCCCACCACGACGCCGGGGATCCCGATGTGGTCACCGACTACATCGCCGGCATGACCGACCGCTTCGCCATGCGCGCGTACGCAGAGCTTCAGAGCAACTAGTGGCCCTCTACACCGCGGACTCGATCGACCGCGTGAAGGAGGCGGTCGACATGGTGGAGCTGGTGTCCCAGCGCACCGACCTGCGCCGCGCCGGTGGGCAGTGGAGCGGCATCTGCCCCTTCCACGAGGAGCGCTCGCCGTCGTTCTCGGTGAACGCGGAATCGAAGGTCTACTACTGCTTCGGCTGCCAGGAGAAGGGCGACGCGATCCGGTTCGTGGAGGCCACCGAGGGACTCGATTTCCCCGGCGCCATCGAGTACCTGGCTGAGCGCTACAACGTCGAGCTCAAGCGCGAGAACGAGGACCCCGAGGCGGAGAAGCGCCGCCGCCGCCGTGATCGCCTGCTCGCCCTGCTCGAGCGTGCGACCACCTACTACGCGCGCGTTCTGTGGGAGTCCGAGGAGGGCACGGCGCCGCGGGAGTACCTCGCCCAGCGGGGCCTGTCCGAGGACACGCTGCGCGCGTTCCGCGTCGGCTTCTCGCCCGCGGCGGGAGATCAGGTCGCGCGCGGGGCGCTCAAGGACGGCTTCACCGGCGCGGAGGTCAGCGCCGCGGGGCTCGGCAGGGGTGGACGCGATCCGTTCCGCTCGCGCATCACGTTCCCGCTCACCGACTCGCGCGGGCGCGTGCTCGGGTTCGGCGCCCGGGCCACGCTGGCCGAGCAGAAGGCGAAGTACATCAACACCGCTGAGAACGAGGTCTACAAGAA
>JACCYP010000180.1 GCA_013696425.1 Thermoleophilaceae bacterium | reverse complement strand
ATCCCGCGGCGGCCGCCGAGTAACTCGAGCACCCCGCGCTCGCCGGCCGGCAGGCGCGACTCGAGGAAGATCAGCTCCTCCCGGTCGAGCGAGCCGTCGACCTTCTGCGCCATCCGCCGCAGGCCGTTGCCGTCGGGCAGGTCGACGCCGCACCAGATCGCTCCATCCGCGAGGGCCGTGAGCGCCACGGCCTCGGAGATGTTGCCCTGCCCCCTTGCAGCGCTGAGCATCGCGTCGGTGGCGTGCGCAGCAAACGCCTGATCTAGCGTCCGTCCCACCTCGTCCCCTTCCTTAGAGACCTCCCTGACACGCAGTCTGTTCCCGAGATGGCTGCGGCGCAAGCGCCGATGGGGCCAAAAATGTCCGCCTGCGCCCTTACCTTCGGTACATGGCCCGCGCCACGACCACTCATGTGTGTTCCCAGTGCGCACACGAGAGCGCGAAATGGCATGGACGCTGCCCTGGCTGTGGCGAATGGAACACCCTGGTGGAGGAACGCGCTGCACCGCGGAAGGTTGGGCAGAGAGGTTCGCGGCGTGCGCCCGGAGCGCCGCGCGCCGTCCCGCTGTCGGAGGTCGAAGCACCGGCCACGCCCCGCCTGCGCACCGGCATCGGTGAGCTCGACCGCGTGCTCGGCGGCGGCCTCGTGCCCGGTTCGCTCGTGCTGCTCGGCGGGGCGCCCGGCATCGGCAAGTCGACGCTCACCGCGGCCGCGCTCGGCAAACTCGCGGCTGCCGGCCACGGGGTGCTCTATGTCTCCGGGGAGGAGTCCGCGGCGCAGGTGAAGCTCCGCGCGGAGCGCCTCGGGCCGGACGCATTGCGTGTACCGATGGTGGCCGAGACCGATCTCGACGCCGTGATCGCGGTGCTCGACGCCGAGCGCCCCGACGTCTGCGTGATCGACTCGGTGCAGACGCTGTACTCCCCCGACCTCGGCGGCGCGCCCGGTTCGGTCGGGCAGGTGCGGGAGGTGGCCGGCCGGCTGATGCGGATCGCCAAGGAGCGCGACATCGCCACGGTGCTCGTGGGACACGTCACCAAGGAGGGCTCGCTCGCCGGCCCGCGCGTGCTCGAGCACCTGGTGGACTGCGTGCTGCAGTTCGAGGGCGAGCGCGAGCGCACCTACCGCACCCTGCGCGCCCTCAAGAACCGGTTCGGCTCCACCAACGAGGCGGGCGTCTTCGAGATGCGCGACTCGGGCCTCGAGGAGGTGGAGGACGCCTCGGCGCGGTTCGTGGCCGAGGCCACGCGCGCGCCCGGGTCCGTGGTGCTGTGCGCGATGGAGGGCACGCGCCCGCTGCTCGTGGAGGTGCAGGCACTGGTGGCCCCGACCGACCTCGTGCCGGCCCGCCGGGTGGCGAACGGCATCGATCGCAACCGGCTCGCACTGGTGATCGCCGTGCTCGCCCGCCACGCGGGCATCTCGCTCGGCTCGAGCGACGTGTTCGTGTCCCTCGCGGGCGGAGTCCGGTGCGACGAGCCGGGCGCGGATCTCGCCATCGCGCTCGCCTTGGCAAGTGCCCAGAAGGGCGTCGAGGTGGGCGGCGGGGACAAGCCGCTGGCCGCCTTCGGAGAGGTGGGGCTCACGGGCGAACTGCGCTACGTGGGCCACCCCGAGCGGCGGCTCGCGGAGGCGCGCAAGTTCGGCCTGCGCTCAGTCGTGGAGCCAGATGTGGCCCCGACTCTGAGGGATGCCGTGCGCAGAGCCCTTATTTCGCCTGCGAGCGGGGAAAAAACGGAGCGGGTCGCGTAGAATGCATCCGGATGAGGACTCCAAGTGCCGGTGATGAGGTAGCTGAACTCGAAGACCGGCAGGAGCCTAGGCTCGTCAGGGCGCTCGAGATGGTCGCGCCCGGCACATCGGTACGAGAGGGCCTCGATCACATCGTCCAGGCCCGCACCGGCGCGCTGATCTGCATCGGCGAGGGGGAGGAGATGTCCTTCCTGTACTCGGGCGGATTGAAGCTCGACATCGACTACACACCGGCGCTCCTGCACCAGGTGGCGAAGATGGACGGCGCCATCATCCTCTCCTCCAACTCGACCAAGATCGAGTGGGCGAACGTGCAGATGATGCCGGACCCCACCATCCTTTCCCTGGAGACCGGCACACGCCACCGCACCGCCGAGCGCGTGTCGAAGCAGACCGGCGCGCTCGTGATAGCGATCTCACAGAGCCGCCACGTGGTGTCGCTCTACCTCGACGGCGCGAAGTACATCCTCGAGGAGATCCCCGTGGTGCTCGCGAAGGCCAACCAGGCGCTTGCGACGCTCGACAAGTACCGCAGCCGCCTGGACCAGGTATCGACTCGCCTCACCGCCCTCGAGTTCGACGGCGGCGTGACCCTCCACGACGTGCTCACCGTGCTCCAGCGGGCCGAGCTCGTGACCCGTATGGCTGTCGAGATCGAGCGCTACATCGTCGAGCTCGGCACCGAGGGCCGCCTGATCGAGATGCAGCTCGAGGAGGTGATGGTGGGCGTGGCAGCCGAGAAGACCGCGCTCGTCCACGACTACATCTCCGAGCCCACCGAGGAGAGCTTCGCGCTCGTCCTCGACTCGCTCGCGCGCCTGCCCCATCAGGACCTACTCGACTTCGGACGGCTCGCCGAGCTTCTCGGCTACGAGCGGAAACTGAACACCCTCGACCATCCCGTCGCTCCACGCGGCCACCGCTGTCTCGGCAGGATCCCGCGCCTTCCAAAGCTCGCGATCAATGCCGTAGTCACCGAGTTCGGCGGGCTGGAAGAGATCCTTGCCGCATCCGACACCGAGCTCGAAGGAGTCGAGGGTGTCGGGGAGATGCGCGCGAAGGAGATCCGCGAGGGACTCAGGCGGCTCCAGGAGATCAATCTCGTGGACCGCTATCTGCAAACGTGAATGAGGACGGACCGTCGCAGGACGGCCCGCGATAACAAGGAGGAAGTCATCAGCGAAGCAGCTACCTGGGAGAACGGCGAGGACCTCGAGATCACGCGTGAGGCGCCGCACATCGATTACGAGATCGGTGACCACGTCGTGTACCCCCACCACGGGGCGGGAAAGGTCCAGAAGAAGGAGATCAAGGAGGTGCTCGGGGAGAAGCGCGAGTACCTGACCATCCAGATCCTCCACAACGACATGACCGTCATGGTCC
>JACCYP010000178.1 GCA_013696425.1 Thermoleophilaceae bacterium | reverse complement strand
CTCGGCGCCCTCGGCGCCCTCGGCGGCGTGGAGCTGTGGGCCTCCTCGGCCAGCCACGCGGTGCTGCCGCTGGTGGCCACCGACGCGGGTCTGGCGCTGCAGGTCGGCGCCGGCGTGGCCTCGCACGAGCGCCGCTTCCCGGACTGGCGCGGCGGCTTCTGGCTGCCCGAGTGTGCCTACGAGCCGGGCCTCGAACGCGACCTGGCCGAGCATGGCGTGACCGCGTTCTGCACCTACCAGCCGGGGGCGGCGGGACCGGTGGCCACGGAGGCCGGGCCGGTGGCCGTGCCGATCGACTGGGAGGTGGTCGAACTGATCTGGCACCTCGAACGCGGCTACCCCGTGGACCCGATCTACCGCGACTACCACGGGCGCACCCTGCACGACCTGAAGCCGTGGGACATCGGGGGGGAGCCCTACGACCACGCTGCCGCGCTGGTGCGTGCCGAGCAGCACGCCGAGGATTTCCTCGGGCGCGTGTCCGCGAAGGGCGGGTTCGTGTGCGCTGCCTTCGACACCGAGCTGCTCGGCCACTGGTGGTATGAGGGGCTGCACTGGCTGCGCACCGTGATCGAGCGCGCGCCGGCGCACGGGGTGCAGCTGAACACGGTGGCCGACGGCATCGAGGCCGCCGGTGCGACCACCGGTGCCGAGCTCACGGCCTCCACCTGGGGGCAGCCGAAGGACCTCAGCACCTGGGATTCGCCCGCGGTGGCCGAGCTCACCTGGAGCGCGCGCGAGGCGGAGCTGCGCACGGTCGCGGCCGCCGCGGGGCCGGGTGGGGGAGACGCGCTCGCGCGGGCGGCGCGAGAACTGCTCGCGATCCAGTCGAGCGACTGGGCCTTCCTCATGACCCGCACGCTCTCTGCGGACTACCCGCTCGAGCGGATCGCCGCCCACCGCGATGGGTTGGACGCCGCGCTCGGGGCTCTGCGAGACTCCTCAACCTCCGTCGAGGCCGGACTCCGCAACCTCGCCCCGCACCTGGACCTCACTCCGCTATGCGCACCCTGATCCTCTCCTGGGAGTACCCGCCGCTCATCGAGGGTGGCCTGGCGCGCCACGTGCGCAAGCTCTCGGAGAACATGGTGGCCCAGGGCGTGGAGGTCCACGTGCTCACCCGCGGGCATGAGGAGTCGCCCTCGGAGGAGGACGTGAACGGCGTGACGGTGCACCGCGTGCGTGAGCCCGAGCGCCCGCGCGAGCTCGGTGAGTTCGTGACCTGGGTCGAGCACATGAACGCCGACATGCTGGCCGCGGGCGTCGAGCTCGGCGACCGCTACGACTTCGATGTCGTGCACGGTCACGACTGGCTGGTTGCGGGTGCCGGCGACCACCTCGCCAAGCGCTTCCGCTGCCCGCTCGTGGTCACCATCCATGCCACCGAGTACGGGCGTCACCAGGGCTGGGTAGAGAAGCATCCGCAGTCCCACATCCACGGCGTCGAGCGCTGGATGGCCAACCGGGCCGACCGCGTGGTGGCCTGCTCGGCCTACATGCGCGAACACGTGGCGGACATCTACGGGCTCGACCAGGACGCCGTGGGGGTGATCCCCAACGGGATCGATCCCTCCGAGCTCGCCCCCGTGGACGACCTCGACGCGCTGCGGGCGCGCTTCGCCGAGCCGGAGGAGCAGCTGATCCTGCTGGTAGGGCGGCTCGTGTACGAGAAGGGCTTCCAGCTCGCGCTCGAGGCCATGCCCGGCCTCGTGGAGCGGCTCGGGAACGTGCGCTTCATCGTCGCCGGCTCCGGCACGGCGGAGGAGGATCTGAAGTGCCAGGCGTCGGAGCTCGGCCTCGACGATGTCGGCACGTTCCTCGGCTGGATCGGCGACGACGTGCTGCATTCGCTCTACCGGATCGCCGACCTGACCGTGGTGCCCTCGCTGTATGAGCCCTTCGGCCTCGTGGCCCTCGAGGCGATGGCCTCGGGTTGCCCGTGCATCGTGGCCGACACCGGCGGGCTGCGCGAAATCGTGCCTGAGGACGACCGCGTGGGCCTTCGCTTCAACGGCGGCGACCCCGAGCACCTCGCCGTGATGGTCGAACGGCTGCTGACCGACGAGCGGCTGCGCGACCGGCTCGTGGCCGAGGCCTCAGAACACGTGCTCTCCTTCGACTGGAGCGACGTCGCGCGCCAGACGGCCACGCTCTACGACGACACGCTGGCGCCCTTCAGGGCCGGGAGCACGCGCTCGCCGTAGGTCGCGGCCGGTAGCCCAGGAGCGCATGCCGGTGGGTTGCCCGGGTGGGAGGCGGGTATGCCCTCCCCATGGAGATACTCATCATCGTCATTGCGGTCCTCGTCGCAGCCGCACTTGCCTACGCGATCTACAGCTGGTCCGCGAAGCGCGAGCAGGACAAGCGCATCCGCGAGGAAAAGCTCCAGACGGAGCTGAAGGGCCATCACGAGCAGGCCGACGTGCATCTGTCGAAGGCCGAGGAGCACCACGCCCGCGCGGAAGCCAAGGAGGCGGAGGCGAAACGCGCCGCAGCCGAGGCGGCCGAGGCGCGACAGAAGGGGGAGCAGGCGGAGGCGCATTCCGAGCGCCACGTGGAGCGCGCGACCGAGACCGAGCGCGAGCTGAACTAGGCTCGCGCCTTCGGCGCTCGTGTGAACTGCGGCAACAAGGGGGAGGGCCGGGAGCGCTCGGCGCCCCGCAGGGGCTTGTGGCTACGCGCCGCTACAAGATCGAAGGTCGAGAAACGGCCCTATACGAACCCTTTCTCGACCTTCAGCGTTTCGCTGGCCGTCCTCACTCCCATCGCAGGTCCTTCGGCTCCTCTCGCATACGGATCACCTTGCCCGGCACGCCGCCGACGACCGCGTTCGCGGGCACGTCGTGGGTGACCACCG
>JACCYP010000154.1 GCA_013696425.1 Thermoleophilaceae bacterium | reverse complement strand
GGGCCCTCGGGTGTCGCGATCGCCACCCGGGCGCGAGCGGGCGCGCCCGCGGTACCGAGGAACAGCGACAGACCGTTCGCGCCGGCGGGCATCCACACCCCCTCCGCGCACAGGCGCTGGCCCTGCTCGAGCCCCGCCACGGTGCCGCGCGGCGCGACGGAGTTCGTGGACGCGAGCCGGCGCTCGGAATCAGAGAGCCAGAGGACCGCGATCAGCGCCCCGATCGCTATCAGGGCGCCCAGCACCGCCAGGTGGGCTCTCGGCATCCGCGCTTGCAAGAGGGGTCGCGGCACCGTAGCGGCTGTACCTTCTGTGGCCATGGCGGCTGAACCGGACAGCCTTCCGGCCGTCCTGGTCGAGGGCGCCACGAAGACCTTCCGCAACCCGCGCGAGCACGTCCACACGCTCAAGGAGCGGGCGATGCACCCGCTGCGCCGCGCTACCTACGACCCGCTGGTGGCCATGCAGGACATCAACTTCGCCGTGATGCCCGGCGAGTTCTTCGGGATCGTCGGGCGCAACGGATCGGGCAAGTCGACGCTGCTCAAGTGCCTCGCGGGAATCTACTCGCTCGACCGCGGCGACATCTACGTGCGCGGGCGCCTGTCCACGTTCATCGAGCTCGGTGTGGGCTTCAACCCCGAGCTGGCCGCGCGTGACAACGTGAAGATCAACGCGATCATGCTCGGCCTCACGCCCAGGCAGGCCGAGGAGCGCTACCACTCGGTGATCGAGTTCGCCGAGCTCGAGGACTTCACCGACCTCAAGCTGAAGAACTACTCCTCGGGCATGCAGGTCCGGCTGGCGTTCAGCGTGATGGTGCAGTCCGACGCCGACATCCTGCTGATCGACGAGGTGCTCGCCGTCGGCGACGTGTCCTTCCAGCAGAAGTGCTTCGACGTGTTCAACCGCCTGCGCGACCAGCAGAAGACGATTCTGTTCGTGACTCACGACATGGCGCAGGTGAAGCGCTTCTGCCACCGCGCCATGCTGCTCGAGAACGGGGTGATGAAGGCGATCGGCGAGCCCGACCACGTGACGAGCGACTACCTCGAGCTGAACTTCGGGCGCGATGCTTCGATCGACCGCTCAGACGACGACCACGTCGAGCGGTTCGGCGACGGCGCCGGCCTGTGGGAGGACGCCTGGTTCGAGGACGAGCACGGTCAGCGCACCGAGCGCCTGTGGCAGGGCAAGGCGACGACCTTCAGGGCGCGCGCCCGCTTCACCAAGGCGGTCGAGAACCCGGCGCTGGCGGTGCTTTTCGAGAACGAGGCACATCAGCCGCTGTTCGCGACCTCGACCGACTGGGCCGACGAGAACACTGGCTCCTTCCAGGCGGGCGACGAGGTCACCATCTCGATCGCCTTCGACAACGCGTTCGCCCCCGGCCGTGTGCACGCGACGCCCTGGATGGTCTACCGCCGCTCGCCGAACCTCCTCGACCGCCGCCCCCAGATGGCGAGCGTCCTCGTCACGGGCAACCACGTGTCGGGGGCGCTGGTGGACCTCCCCCACGACGTGTCGATCGAGCGCGGCGGCGTGCAGGTGGCCACCGGCAGGGCGGAGATGTCCAGATGAGCGCCGCCGAGTATCCGCCCGGCGCGCTCGGCAAGCCGATTCGCGGACCCTCGGCGCTCGGTGGAAGCCCGCACCGCTTCTTCCACCTCGTGCGCACGCTCGCGGTGCTCGACTTCAAGCTGCGCTTCTTCGGCTCGGCGCTCGGCTACTTCTGGCAGGTGATGCGCCCGCTGATGCTCTTCGCCGTGCTCTATGTCGTGTTCACCGAGTTCGTACAGCTCGGCGACGGCGTGAACTTCTATCCCGTCCTGCTGCTGATGGGCATCGTGCTCTTCACGTTCTTCGCGGACGTGACCGGCGACTGCGTGACGAGTGTGGTCGATCGTGAGTCGCTCGTGCGCAAGATCCAGTTCCCACGCCTGGTGATCCCCCTCGCGGTGTTGCTGCGCGCCTACTTCAACCTCGCGCTCAACCTGCTCGTGGTGCTCGGGTTCGCGCTCGCGCTGGGCGTGGATCCGCACCTCTCCTGGTTTCAGGTGCCGTTCCTGCTGCTCGCCCTCGGCGTCTTCGCCGCCGGGGTGGGGATGATCGTCTCGGCCGCGTTCGTGCGCTACCGCGACATCAAGCCGATCTGGGAGGTAGTGCTCCAGATGCTCTTCTACGGCACGCCGATCCTGTACGTGGTCGAGCTGGTGCCGCGCGAGGGGCTCAAGGAGCTGCTGATGATCTCGCCGCTGGGGGCGATCGTGGAGCAGATGCGCCACGCCTTCGTGGACCCGACGGCGCCCAGCGCGGCCGAGGCCGCGGGCGGCTACGTGATGCTCCTGATCCCCGCGGGCATCGTTGCCTTCCTCTTCCTCTTCGGGTTCTGGTACTTCAACCGCGCGGCGCCGCGCATCGCCGAGGAGCTGTGAGCCGCGGCAACGGACAGGCGCTGGAGGAGGCGCTCAAGGAGCGCAACGAGCTCTGGGAGAAGCTGAACGAGGAGCGCTTCGACCGCGCCGAGCTCGAGTCGCTGCGCGCCCGCGTGGCGATGATCGAGGGCTCCGCCTCCTGGAGGCTGGGTAAGCCGCTGCGCGACGCAAAGGCCTTAGTGCGCGACGCGCGCGGAGCCCTCGAGCGCCGGCGCAAGAAGAGCGCCCAGGGTTCCTGATGGTGACCGTGGCGATCCCCGTCCTCGACGGGGCGCGCTACCTCGGCGAGGTGCTGGCCGCCGTGCGCGCGCAGGAGGTCGATGCCGAGGTCGAGCTGCTGATCGTCGACTCGGGGTCGACCGACGGCTCGCTCGAGATCGCCGCGGATCACGGCGCGACCGTGCACGAGATCCGCAAGGCGGAGTTCTCCCACGGCGGCACGCGCAACCGGATGATGGCGATGGCGAAGGGCGAGCACGTGGCCTTCCTGACCCAGGACGCGACGCCCGTCGGCACCGGCTGGCTGGCCGCGCTGCTGGCCGGCTTCGAGGCCGCCGAGGACGTGGCGGCCGTGTTCGGCCCGCACGTGCCCCGCCCGGACGCGAGCCACATGATCAAGTGCGAGATGGAGCGCCACTTCGCCGTCTGGGACGCCGGCGGCGGGATGCACGTGCAGCGCCTCGATCGCTCCCCCGAGGCGCTCGCCGCGTACGAGCGCTACCCGGGGGTGTGGACCTTCCTCTCCGACGTGAACTCCTGCATCGCGAAGTGGGCCTGGGAGCGGGTGCCCTTCCGCGAGGTGCCCTACGCCGAGGACCAGCTGCTCGGGCGCGAGCTGATCGAGGCCGGCTACGCGAAGGTGTTCTCGCCGCAGGCGCGGGTGCTCCATTCCCACGACTACCCGCCGGCCGAGTTCTTCCGGCGCTACTTCGACGAGTTCCGCGCGATGCGCGAGGTGCTCGGCCACAAGGAGCCGATGGGCCTGAAGCGCACGCCGTGGGCGGTGCGCGGGCTGACCGGCATGGACAAGCGCTGGCTGCGCGCCAACGGCGTGTCCGGCAGCGCGCTGGTGAAGCCGCTCGCGGTGTCCGCGCGCCACCACACGCTGCGCATGGCGGGCGCCATCATCGGCTCGCGGGCGGACCGGCTGCCGGCCGGGGTGCGCGGCGCGCTCTCGCTCGAGGGCCGCGACTCCTTTACGCCCGCGGGGCCGGCCGCCGGGCCCGACGACGGCGAGCCGGTGAAGCTCGAGCCGAACTGGTGGAGCTTCGTGCGCGCCGCCCATCCGATGAAGCCGGTGTCGACCGAGCCCCACGGCGGGCGCCCGGACGGGCCGATGACGCTCGCCTGGGTGGTGCCCCCGTGGAAGATCGGCTCGGGCGGGCACACGACGATCTTCCGTCTCGTGCAGCAGATGGAGCGCCGCGGGCACTCCTGCTCGATCCACCTGTTCGACCCCTTCAGCTACCTCGACGCCCACGAGGACGGGGTCTACCTGCGCCGCCAGATCCGCGAGCACTTCGTGGAGGTCGACGCGCCGGTCTTCATCGGCCTCGAGGGCTTCACGGGCGCGGACGTCGCGATCGCGACCAACTGGTGGACCGCATACCCGGTGCGCGACCTCCCCGGGTGCCGCGAGAAGGCCTACCTCGTCCAGGACGACGAGCCGGCCTTCTACGAGACATCCGCAGAGTCGATCTGGGCCGAGGACACCTACCGGATGGACTACCGCTGCATCGCCTACACGCCGTGGATGGCGGGTCTGCTCGAGGAACGCTACGGGGCCGAGGCGAGCTGGTTCGAGTGCGGCACCGACCTCGAGACCTACCCCTTCGGCGAGGAGGAGGGCCGCGAGCCGGGGCTGATCGCCGTGTATGCGCGCCGCGAGACGGGCCGTCGCGCGGTGGACCTCGCGATGGCGGGGCTCGCCGAGCTCTACCGCCGCCGGCCGGGAGTGCGCGTGGTGCTGTTCGGCTCCGAGAAGGAGGCGGCGCTGCCGTTCCCGGCGAGCGACCTGCACATCCAGCCCCCCGCGCGTCTCGCGGAGCTCTACCGCCGCGCGAGCGCGGGCGTCGTCTTCTCCCTCACCACCCACTCGCTGGTGGCGCACGAGATGATGGCGAGCGGCCTGCCGGTGGTCGAGCTCGAGGGCGAGAACGTGTCCTCGGCGCTCGGCGAGAGCGGCGAGCTCGTGCACATGGCGGCGCACACGCCGGACTCGATCGCCGACAAACTCGAGCGCGTGCTCGACGACCGCGCCGAGGCCGCCGCGATGGCCGCCCGGGCACGCGCGTTCGTCGAGGAACGCACGTGGGAGCGCGCCGGCGACCAGGTGGAGACGGCGCTCAGGAGGTATCTGGGGAGCCCGCGCGGCGAAGTGCCAGACGGGCGCGCCGGCGCGGCCCGGGAGTGAACGGATGGCGCAGGGCGAAGCGCAGCCACATGCGTGCCTCCGCCCGCTCCACCGCGTCACGGTCATGGCCGAGCGCCTCGCGACGGGCCGGCCAGCGGTAGCGCGCCAGCATCCGGTCCACGTAGGCAAAGCGCCACCCGGCGGCTGCAAGCGAGAGGTAGAGGAAGTAGTCCTCGGATGAGCGCAGGCCGCGCGGGTAGCCACCCACGGCGCGGACGGCCTCGGTGCGCATCGTCGCCGTGAGCGCGGGCACCGGGTTCGCGTCGCAGATCTTCGGGAAGGTGTCGATCGGATGGGGCCCGGGGCCGCCGATGTAGTCCTCGACCCCGTCGGGGTGGCCCACGATCCGGGCGTTGGAGTAGACGAGTCCGACGCGCGGGTCCTCGAGCTCGGGCAACACCGTCTCGAGGTAGTCGCACTCCCACGCGTCATCGGCGTCGAGCTGGGACACGAACGGGGCGCGGGCAGCCGCCAGCGCGGTGTTGCGCGCCGCCGCCACCCCCAGGTTGCGCTCGTGGCGCAGCAGCCGCAGGCGCGGATCGCGCACCTCGGCGAGCACCTCGGCGGCGGGCTCGGGAGAGCCGTCGTCGACCACGATCACCTCGAGCCGCTCATTCGATTGCGCGAGCGCACTGCCCACCGCCTCGGAAAGCGTGCCGGGCGCGCGGAAGGCCGGCATCAGCACACTCGTGAGCGGTCTCATGCGCGGGTCATCGTGGCAAACCGCTGCTAGGTTGCCGGATCGCCTTCCCGGCGCAACTCGTTCGCCGTGCCCGGGTTTGCGCTCTGACGATGCACCTCTTCTCCCGCCTGACACTCATCCTCGCGTGCCTCTGCGTGCTCGCCCTGCCCGCCGGGGCAAACGCCGGGATCAAGTCGATCTGGGGTCCCGCGACCCTGCCCGACGGCTCCTCCGCCTTCCCGCTCTACAAGAAGCTCGGCGTCGAGGACGTCCAGTGGGTCGTGCCCTGGACCTCCGTCGCGCCCACGAAGCCCGCCAACCCGCGCGACCCCGCCGACCCCGCCTACAGCTGGGGCCCCGACCTCGACTTCGTGATGGCGGAGGCGGCCAGGCACCGCATCCAGGTCACCCTGATCCTGAACACGGCCCCGGGCTGGGCGAACGGCGGCAGGGGATCCAACTTCGGGCCCCTGAACGCCGCCGACTTCGGCGATTTCGCGTTCGCCGCGAGCAAGAAGTACCCCAGCGTGCGCCGCTTCTCCGTCTGGAGCGAGGCCGGCCGGCCGAGCAACTTCGCGCCCATGCCCGAGGGCAAGCGCAGCGGTCCGCGCGCGTTCGCCAAGGTGGTCGACGCCGGCTACGTGGGACTGATGCAGGCCAACCGGCGCAACGTCGTGATCGCGGGCGCAAGCGACACCGCAGGGGACGTCCGCCCGGCGCAGTTCGTGAAGTGGATGAAGCTGCCGAACGGCAAGAGCCCGCGCTTTCACTGGTGGAGCCACAACGCCTTCTCCGCGCGGTTCCCCGAAATCAAGGACAAGCCCTTCAAGTCGGCGCCGTTCGCCCGCGATCTGAACGACATCGACACGTTCATCAAGGAAGTCAGGCGCCACCACGGCAAGAAGAAGAAGCTCTGGATCTCCGAGTACGGGATCCAGACCGACCAGCCCTCGTCGGTCTTCAACTTCTTCGTGTCCCGGCGGGTCCAGGCACGGTGGCTCAGCGCCACCTACAGGCTCGTGCGCAGGGCTCCCTACGTCGCCGGCCTCGGCTGGTACCGGCTGCTCGACGACGGCGATCAGCGCTGGGGCCTCTACACGGGGTCGATGCAGGCAAAGCCCGCGGCGACGGCGTTCAAGCGCATCAAGTACTAGCGTCCCTGCGATGAAGGTCCTGGTCACCGGTGGGGGCGGCTTCATCGGCTCCCACATCGCCGAACGCCTGCTCCGCGACGGGCACGAGGTCCGCGTGATCGACAACTTCGCGACCGGCAACCGCGAGAACCTGCTCGCGACCGTGCTCGGCGGCGAGGTCGACCTCGTCGAGGGCGACCTGCAGAGCTACGAGCGCGCGCACAACGCCGTGCGCGGCTGCGAGCTCGTGGTCCACCAGGCTGCGCTGCCCTCGGTGCCGCGCTCGGTGCAGGACCCGCTGACCTCGAACGCCTCGAACGTGATCGGCACCCTGAACGTGCTCCTCGCCGCGCGTGACGAGGGCGTCCGGCGCGTGGTGATGGCCTCCTCCTCGTCGGTGTACGGCCAGAATCCGACGCTGCCGAAGACCGAGGAGCTCGCCACGCTGCCGATCTCCCCCTACGCCGTCGCGAAGCTCGCGGGCGAGGGCTACGGCCGCTCCTTCACCGAGGTCTACGGTCTCGAGACCGTCGCGCTGCGCTACTTCAACGTGTTCGGCCCGCGCCAGGATCCGCTCTCCCAGTACGCGGCGGTGATCCCAAAGTTCATCACCATGGCCCTGCACGGGGAGCGCCCGACCATCTTCGGCGACGGCGAGCAGTCCCGGGACTTCACCTACATCGAGAACGTCGTCGATGCCAACCTGCTCGCGATGGACGCCGAGGGCGTCGCCGGCAAGGCATACAACATCGCCGTGGGCGACTCCATGAGCCTGAACGCGGTGATCGAGACCCTCCGGGAGATCTCCGGGCGCGAGATCGAGCCCGACTTCCAACCCGCGAGGGCGGGTGACATCAAGCACTCGCTCGCCGACGTCTCGCGCGCGCGAGCGGACCTCGGCTGGGAGCCTTCGATCGACTTCCGCGACGGCCTCAAGCGCACCTTCGAGTACTTCGACGGGCTCGAGTAGCCGTGCTCGACGAGATCCGGCTGCTCGGTGCCTTCGCTACCGGGCTCTTCGCGGTATACGCGCTCACGCCGGTCGCGATCAGGATCGCGCGGCGCACGGGCTTCATGGATACGCCGGGCGGCTACAAGCAGCACGGCGGTGCGACGCCCTACCTCGGCGGCACGGCGGTGCTCGCCGGCTTCGCGCTCGGCGCGCTCTTCTTCGGCGGCGCCACCGGCGCCTTCGCGGTGGTGCTCCTGCTGGCCGTCGGGCTGTGGGTGGTCGGCACGGTCGACGACAAGGTGAACCTCGGGCCGTTGCTGCGAATCGGCCTGGAGATCCTGGCCGCATCGATCCTGTGGAAGAGCGGTCACGGCTGGGAGGTCTTCTCAAGCGACGGGCTCAACCTGCTGTTCACCAACCTCTGGGTGCTCGCCCTCGTGAACGCCTTCAACCTGATGGACAACATGGACGGCGCGGCGAGCAGCGTCACCTCGGTGTCGGCCTTCGGGATCGGGATGCTCGCCCTGTACCGGGGCGACCCTGTGCTCGCCGGGCTGTGCCTCGCGCTCTCCGGAGCCTGCGTCGGCTTCCTGCCCTACAACCTCGACTCACCCGCGCGGATCTTCCTCGGCGACGGTGGCTCGATGCCGCTCGGATTCCTCGTTGCCGCGGCCACGATCGCGCTGCCCTTCGGGGGCGGCGAGAGCCTGTCGGTGCTGCTCACGGTGATGCTCGTCGGGCTGCCGGTCTTCGACACCGCGCTCGTGATCGTCTCCCGTCGCCGCCGCGGCATTCCGCTGCTCACCGGCGGGCGCGACCACACCACCCACCGCCTAGCGGGCCACCTGCCCTCGCCCAAGGCGGTGGCGGGCACGCTCGCCGTGGTGCAGGCGGCGCTGTGTGGGCTGGCCGTCCTGCTCTCGGACCTCGGCCCCCTGACCATCCTCGCGGCCGTGGTGGCGGCCTTCGTGGTGGCGCTGGTGGCGGTCGTCGTACTCGAGACGGCACGGTTTGCGCCCCACCACGTGCCGCGCGAAGATTGACGTAGTGGCCGGGCGCATCCGGGTCCTGCGGGCGATCGCCCGGCTCAACATGGGCGGGCCCGCCTACCACGTGAGCCTGCTCTCGGGACTACTCGACCCCGAGCGCTACGAGACGCTGCTCGTGAGCGGGCGGGTGGGGCCGGGCGAGGAGGAACTGGCCGACGTCGCCGCGCGCTACGGCGCACGGCACGAGTACATCGAGCATCTCGGCCCGGAGATCGATCCCCGCCGGGACCTACGCGCGCTGCGCGAGATGACGCGGATCGCACGCGACTTCGAGCCCCACGTGGTGCACACCCACACCGCCAAGGCCGGGATGGTGGGCCGCACCGCAGCCCTCGCCTTGCGCCCCCGCCCGGTGGTGATCCACACCTACCACGGGCACGTGCTCGAGGGCTACTTCGGGCCGGCGAGGAACGCTCTCTACCGCTCCATCGAGCGCGCGCTCGGATTGGGCAGCGACGCGCTCGTGGGCGTGAGCACCAGAACCGTGGAGGACCTCGTGCGGCTGCGGATCGCGCCGCGGCGGAAGTTCCGCGCCATCCCGCTCGGGCTCGACCTCGATCCGTTCACGCGCCCCGACCCAGGGGCGCGTGAGCGCCTGCGCGCGCGGCTAGGCGTGGGCGAGGAGGAGGTGCTGCTCCAGTTCACCGGCCGCCTCGTGCCGATCAAGCGGGTGGACGTGGCGCTGCGTGCGCTGGCGGCTGCACGCGCGAAGGGCACGGCCGCGCGCCTGGCGATCGTCGGCGACGGCGAGCTGCGCGCCGAGCTCGAGGCGCTCGCGGCGCAGCTCGGGCTCGGCGAGGCCGTCTCCTTCCTCGGGTACCGCAGCGACCTGGTCGATCTCACGGCGGCATCCGATGCCGCGCTGCTCACGAGCGCGAACGAGGGGACGCCCGTGGCGCTGATCGAGGCGAGCGCCGCCGGCCGCCCGTCGGTGGCCACCGACGTCGGTGGCGTGCGCGAGGTCGTGACCGGCGAGACGGGGGTCGTCGTCGCGGAGGGCGACGTGGACGCGCTCGCTGCCGGGATCGCGCGCCTGGCGGAGAGTCCCGAGGAGCGCGAGCGGATGGGCGCCGCGGCGCGCGAGCACGCGCTCGGACGCTACTCGGTGAAGCGCCTGCTGGCGGACGTCGATGCCCTCTACGGCGAGCTGCGGGCGACCAGGCGCGGACTAGGCTAGACCGATGGCCGCGCGCGTCTTCAGAGCGATGGAGTCACACCCTGTCCGGACCGTCTTCGCAGTCGCCCTCGCGGTCCGCGCGGCCCTCGCGGTCCTCGTCTACGCCTTCTCCGGAGGATCGCTCTTCCTCGACGACGAGAGCTACTCGCGCCTCGCCGAGCAGGCGGCGAACGGCCAGAACGCGGGCTGGGACGCCTACCTCGACTTCCTGTACGAGCGTACGGGCATCCTGCTCTGGCCGATCACGGGCATCTACGAGGTGATCGGGCCGGTCGAGCTGGGCGGCCAGCTGTACGTGGCGCTGCTCGGAGCGCTCGCGGCCGCGCTCATCGTGAGGCTCGCGCTCGAGGTCGTGGACGCGCGCTGGGCGCTGCTCGCGGGGCTGATCGTGGCCCTGCTGCCCTCCCAGGTCCTGTGGTCCTCGGTGATCATGAAGGACGCCGCCGTGTGGGCGCTGCTTGCGGGAATCGCGGTCACGGTGGCGGTCGCCAACCGCTCGACCGGGTGGCGCCTGGCGCTGCTCGGAGCGCTAACCGCCCTGCTCTGCATCGCCCTCGGCTACCTGCGCCTGCACACGCTCGAGGTGGCGGTGGTGGCCGTGGCAACTGCCTCGGTGTTCGGCATCCGCGAGGCGCGGGTGCCCCGGCTCGCCGGCGCCGCCGCGATCCTCCTGCTGGTGCCGCTCGTCTTTTCCATGGGCGTCGCCGGCGGGACCTTCGTTGCCGGGCAGTCGGGGGCCCTGCAGGAGCAGCGCTCGAACAACGCCGAGCTCGCGGAGACGCCGGTGGCACCGCCGGGCGACGGCGAGGAGGCGCTCGCGGGCGACGGCGAGGAGGCGCTCGCGGCCGACATCTCCTACCTCCCGACGGGTCTCGCCGTGATGGCGCTGCGGCCGTTTCCGTGGGAGTCGGGATCCGGCAGCGAGGGCGTGAAGCTCGCGCGCGGCGAATCGGTGCTCTGGTACATCGTGCTCGCGTTCGCCCTGGTGGGCCTGACGACGATCCGCGGCCGGATGCGTGCGCTCGCGTTCCCGCTGGCCGCGGGTGGGGCGATATTCGTGATCTACGCCCTCACCGAGGGCAACCTCGGCACGGCGTTCCGCCACCGCGGGGAGTTCGTGGGGATCGTCGCCCTGCTGGCCGCGCTGGGCGCGAAGCGCCTGTGGGATGCGCGCGGCAAGCGCCGCCGCGCGGGCGAAGCGGCCCCGGCCTAAGCCGGGGAGTCGCTGCCGAAGAAGCGGGTGCGGAAGTTGTTGAACATGTCCTTCGGGGCGATGCCGCGGAAGACCCAGAGGGCCACGAAGGCCGCAATCAAGAGCACCACGGCGATGATCCCGAGGGTCGGCGCGAGCGCTGAGCCGCCCGAGTCAGTCGACGCCGCGGGCTGAGGCTGCACCGCCGGAGGCTCGCCGCCGCCCGGGGGCACGGCGGCCGCGGTGTCGGTCGAGTCGGTGGTCGTCTTGTCCTTGTCCTCGGACTTCGCCGACTTCTTCTTGGTGGTGGTAGTGGACGAATCGGAATCCGAGGAGCCGGAATCGGTGGTGATGCCGTCGCCGAAGGTGCCGCCGCCGCTCGAGCCCGAGCCGGTGGTGGTCGAGCCGGAGGAGGAGTCGTTGTCGCTCGAGCTCTTCTTCTTCGTCGAGGAGTTCTCGCGCGCGCAATCGCCGGGCAGCGAGTACTCGCCGCTCGAGGGGGAGTCGCCGCACTGGACCTGCGCCGAGGCGGGGACCGCCAGAAGCAGCGCAGCAAGAAGCGCGACGAGGCAGGCCGGGTTCCGGTGCCGCATCGCGGAGAGGGTAGCGAAGGCTCCTGCTAAAAGGTCTCGGCCCATGTATCCCCCTGCAACACCGCAAAACAAGGCGTGACGCGGTCACCGTCCACCCTCTCGCCGCTGGTCTCGCTGCTTCGCTGCACGGCCTGCGGCGGTGAGCTCGAGGATCTCCGCTGCACCGGCTGCGGCGCCCAGTACGCCGACTCCGCGGGCACCGTCCGGATGGTCCCGGCGACGCTCGAGCGCGCGAAGAGCGACACGGCCGACAGCTTCGCCTACGAGTGGGAGGCATTCGGCGATCTGCGCGATGAGTGGCGCAAGAACTTCCTGGACTACATGCGCCCGCATGGCCCCGAGTTCTTCGACGGCAAGCTCGTGCTCGACGTCGGCACCGGCTCGGGGCGCCACTCGCGGCAGGCGGCGGAACTCGGCGCGCGCGTGGTGGCCGCCGACCTGGGCGACTCGATCGACGTCGCGCGCTCGAACCTCCCCGATGACGCGCTCACGGTCCAGGCCGACGCCGAGAAGCTGCCGTTTGCGCCCGAGACCTTCGACCTCGTGATGTCGATCGGGGTGCTGCACCACCTGCCCGACCCCAAGCGCGCGTTCAGGGCGATCGTGCCGCTCGCGAAGCCCGGCGGCTGGGTGCACATCTACCTCTACTGGCAGCCGCCCGTGCGCTGGCACCGCACCGTGCTGCGCGCGGTGAACGCCGTGCGGAGGGTGACCACCCGCATGCCCCACCGCGTCCTCCACGCGCTCTGCTATCCGCTGGCCGCCGTGCTCTGGGCCGGCGTCGTGCTCCCCTACAGGGCGCTGCGGGCGCGGGGCAGCCGGCTCGCCGATGCCTTCCCGCTCAAGACCTACGCCGACTACCCCTTCGGCGTGCTCGTCAACGACCAGTTCGACCGTTTCTCGGCCCCGATTGAGAACCGCTACGAGAAGGAGGACGTGGAGCGCTGGCTCCGCGACGCCGGGCTCGAGGACATCACCGTCCTGCCCAATCACGGCTGGCTCGGTAGCGGCCGCCGCCCCGGGGCGAGCTGATGTGCGGCATCGCCGGCTGGGCGGGCGCGGTGCGCGCCAACGCCCAGGCGCTCGGGCGGATGTGCGACGCGATCGCTCACCGGGGCCCCGACGACACCGGCACCTGGCTCGATCCCGACAGGGCGGCCCTCGGGTTCCGGCGCCTCTCGATCATCGACCTCGAGTGCGGCAACCAGCCGATCTGGAACGAGAGCGGCTCGGCCGCCGTGACCTGCAACGGCGAGATCTACAACTTCCAGGAGCTGCGCGAGGGCCTCGTCGCGCGCGGCCACGAGTTCTCGACTGGCTCCGACGTCGAGACGATCGTCCACCTCTACGAGGAGAAGGGCGACGCGTGCCTCGCCGACCTGCGCGGGATGTTCGGGATCGCCCTGTGGGATCGCGACCGCGAGCGGCTCTTGCTCGCGCGCGACCGCTTCGGGGTGAAGCCCCTCTACTGGGCCGAGGTGCCGGGCGGGATCCTCTACGGCTCCGAGCCCGCGGCGATTCTCGCGAGCGGGCTCGTGGAGCCGCGCGTGGACGCCACCGCCATCGCGGACTACCTCGGCCTGCAGTACGTGCCCCCGCCCCGCAGCGGGTTCGAGGGGATCCACAAGCTCGCGCCGGGCGAGAAGCTGGTGTGGGAGAAGGGCGCGGCGCACGTGGAGAGCTGGTGGGAGCTGCCATATGAGCCCAAGCGCGACATCTCCGAGGAGGAGGCGCTCGAGGAGCTCGACGCGCTCCTCACCGAAGCCACGCGCCTGCGGCTGATCGCCGACGTGCCCCTGGGCGCGTTCCTCTCGGGCGGGATCGACTCCTCCGTGGTGGTCTCCTACATGGCGGCGCTCGCGGGCGATGTGCGGACGTTTTCGATCGACTTCCCGATCGAGGGCTTCTCCGAGGGCGCTCACGCGAAGCGCGTGGCGGAGATCTACGGAACCACGCACGAGGACTTCCTCGTTGAGCCCGATGTCGTGCCGACCGTGGCCGAGGCGGTGCGCTACGCCGGCGAGCCGTTCGCCGACTCCTCGGCGATCCCCACCTACCTCCTCTCGGAGATGACGCGCAAGCACGTGACCGTCGCGCTCTCCGGCGACGCCGGCGACGAGGCTTTCGCCGGCTACACGCGCCACCGGATCGCGGTCGCCGCCGACCGGCTCGGCCCACTCCCCCGGCTCGCCGGGCCACCGGCGCGGGCCGCTAGCGAGGCGCTCAAGGGTCGCGCCGCGCGGATCGCCCGCGGCCTCGAGTCCGTCTCCCGCTCACCCCACGACCGCTACGCGGCGATCATGTCCCACTTCGAGCCGCCCGCGATCGAGCGCCTGGGCACGTCCGCGTTCCTCGCCGAGGCCGGCGGCGCGCGCCACGCGTGGGACGAGGTCCTGGCCCTGCCCGACCTCGAGGGCGTCGACAAGTACCTCTCACTTGACACCCACACCTACCTGCCGGGTGACCTGAACGTGAAGGTCGACCGGATGTCGATGGCGCACGCGCTCGAGGTGCGATCGCCGCTGCTCGACCACCGCGTCCACGAGTTCGCCGCGCGCCTGCCGGTGGACATGAAGCTGCGCGGGAGCACGACGAAGCACCTGCTGAAGCAGCTCGCCCGCCGCCGCGGGCTGCCCGAGGACCTGGTCGAGCGCAAAAAGCAGGGCTTCGGCATTCCGATCGGCGAATGGTTCCGCGGCGAGCTGCGGCCGTGGATCGAGGGCGTGCTGCGCGACCCGCGCACCCAGGGCCGCGGCATGTTCGACCAGACCGAGGTCGAGCGCATCCTCGGGGACCACCTCGACTCACGCGCCGATCACACGCCGCGCCTGTGGAACCTCGCGATGCTCGAGCTCTGGCAGCGCGCGTGGATCGATGCCTGAGGGCGGCGCCCGCCCCCCGCGCGTGCTCTTCGTGATCCCGCGCCTCGAGCCCGGGGGCAGCGAGGGCCAGCTCACCGAGCTCGTGCTGCGCGCCCACCCCGACCGCCTGCAAAGCACGATCGCGACGCTCTACCCCACCGCCTCGCGCCGCCACCTCGACCGGCTCACCGAGCACGGCGTCCCGGTGCACGTCCTGTCAGGCGGGCGCGGACGAACACGCGCGCTCGGCGGAGCACTGGCCCGGCTGCCCGGACTGATCAGGAGCAGCGGCGCCGACGTGGTCTACGCGTGGCTCGAGGAGGCCGCCGCCGTGGCGGTGCCGTCGGCGAAGCTGCGGCGGGTGCCGGTTGCGGTGGCGCGGCGCAACGTTTGCGGCTCGTCGCTCGAGCGCCACGCTCCGCTGCGCATCGCGATTCGCCGCATCGAGGCATCCGCTGCGGTGGTCACGGCGAATTCGAGAGCGGGTGCCGAGGAGGCGGTGCGCCGCGGCATCGATCCGCCTCGCGTGCGGGTCGTACCCAACTGCCACGAACCGCTGCCCGCCCTCCCGCAGCCGGCGGGCCCGAGGGTGCGACTCGGCTGCATGGCCCACCTGCGCCCGGAGAAGGGACACGCGCGGCTGCTGGAGGCACTGGCACTTCTGCCCGAGGAGCTCGACTGGCGGGCCGACCTCGCCGGCTCCGGCC
>JACCYP010000149.1 GCA_013696425.1 Thermoleophilaceae bacterium | reverse complement strand
GCGCTCGAGGCGATGGCCGCCGGGCTGCCGGTGATCGCGTCGCGCACCGGCGCCCTGCCGGAAACCGTCGGGCCCGAGCGCTGCGTGCCGCGCAAGGACCCCCGCGCGCTCGCCACGGCGATGACGGCGTTGTGGGAGGACCCGGGCCGGCGCGAGCGGGAGGGCGCCATCGGCATCGATCGGGCGCGCGGCGAGTTCGGCCGTGAGCGCTTCACAGAGCGGATTCTTGCCCTCTATGCGGGTATGGACGAATGACCGGCTCAGGTCCGCCCGGCGTCTGCCCGATGATGAGAGTGCATGACGATCGTTCTCGGACTGCTCCTCGTCTTCACTCTCGCCTCAGTGCTCGCGCTGGCGATCGGCCGCGCGTCTTCGCGCGCTGACGAGAGCTACGAGATCCACATGCGCGAGATCGCCCGCGAGGGCGACCCGATTTCGGTCCCGCGCAGCGCGGCCACCGAGCGCCTCGTCCGATAGCCGGCTTCGCCGTCTCATCGGAGCTCGAGGCCCCGCCTGGGGCGGTCTGGCAGCGCGTGACCACCATGCCGGGTGTGAACGACGAGTTCTTTCCGTTCCTGCGGATGACCGGGCCGAAGGACGCGAACATCGCGGACGCGCCGATCGGCGAGCGCGCCTTCCGCTCGTGGCTGCTCCTGTTCGGACTGATCCCGTTCGACTACGACGACATCACCCTGGTCGAGATCGTCCCGGAGCGATCCTTCCACGAGCGCTCGACGATGCTCACCCAGCGGCGGTGGGAGCACTGGCGCGACCTCGAGCCCCTGCCCGGCGGCGGCACGCGCGTGACCGACCGGATCGACTTCGAGCCGAAGCTACCCGGCGGCGATGCCCTGCGTCCCGTCTTCCGGCTCGTCTTTCGCTACCGGCACCGCCGGCTGCGGAAGCGTTTTGGAGCCCGCGCGGCGAGCCACTAGGGCGATCGTGCCGCCGTGGCCGGCGGCCGCGGCGCCCATCTCGGCGGCGAAGGCCACCGGGAGCAGCGGGATGCCGAGCGCGAGGATCGCGAGGTCCTTCGGGCGCGGGTCGATGTTGCGCTTGAGCAGGTGGAAGGGGAAGCCGGGGCGCATGCCGAGGCGCGTGAGCATCGACATCCACATCGCGTGCGGGTTCTGCTCCCAGACCACGTGATGGACACGGCCGGGCTCGAAGCCGCTGCGTACCGACAGCCGGCCGAGGCCGTCGGGGGTGAAGTGCACGCGGTGGCGCGGGGCGTCGAAGTGCAGCCACCCCGGGCCGGCGATGCGGGCCTGGAGCGATGCGGGGTTCGGCACGCCCACCAGCAGCACCCCCCCCGGGCGCAGCCAGGATCCGATCCGCTCGAGCGCCGCGCCGGGGTCATCGAGGTGCTCGAGCACGTGCCAGAGCACGGCGGCGTCGTAGGGGCCTCCGGCGCCATCCCATTCCTCGATCGAGGAGCGCGTCACGTCGCGGCTGGCATCGGCCGCTATCGCCGCGCTGCGCCCGCTCGGCTCGATGCCGCTCGCGCGGTAGCCGCCCTCGGTGAGCGCCTGCACCAGGCGCCCGGGGCCGGCGCCGGCGTCGAGCACCCTGGAGCCGGGGGCGAGACCGGCGCGGCGGAGCATCCGCACGGGCTGGCCGACGGTGGCCCTCTGGAAGGCGTCGACAACGCCGGATGCGCGCGGCTTGCCGGGCGCGTACATGCCGGCCTCGTAGGCCTCCGCGGTCGGCGGGTCGCCGCCGGTCAGGGCGGTGCCGCAGGACACGCAGCGCTCGAGCGGGAAGCGGCGCGGGTCGGAGGGCTCGCCCGACTCGACCGCGATCCAGGGGGTCAGCTCTCCGCCGCAGGCGGGGCAGACGCCGTTTACGCCCACTCGACCCTGTGGTCCGCGAGCCATTCCGCCGTCTCGGCGATCCCGTCGCGCACCGGGATCTGCGCCTCCCAGCCGAGCAGCTCCTTCGCCTTCGACACGTCGGGCCAGCGGCGCTGCACGTCCACCTCGAAGCTCGGCTGGTGCTCGAGCTCGAACTCGGCGGGGTCGCGTCCGCACGCCTCCCACACGACCCGTGCGATCTCCGCGACGCTGAGCTCCTCCCCTGCCGAGATGTTGAAGTCCTCGTTCACGCCGGCGGGGCTGGCGAGAGCGGTCACGATGCCGTCGGCGATGTCGCGCGTGTGGGTGAGCGTGCGCGTCTGCTCGCCCGAGCCGAAGATCGGGAGCGGCCTGAGGCCCGCCTGCACCTTCACGATCAGGTCGGGGACGATGTGGGCGATGCCCGGCTCGTCGCCCGGCGCCTCGCCGGGGCCGTAGGCGTTGAACGGGCGGCAGATCGTGTAGGGCAGGTCGTGCTCGTCGTGCAGGGCGCGGCAGTAGATCTCGCCGGCGAGCTTCGAGAAGCCGTACGCGGAGTGCGGTGTCGGCACGCCGTGGACGTGCGCCTCGGTGGTGGGGAACTCCGTCGCGTTCTCGAACACCATCGAGCTCGAGACGTACAGCAGCCGCTCGACCTGCTCGTCGAGCGCGGCGCGGAACACGCCGTTGTAGAGGCCCGTGTTCATCTCGAGCAGGGTGTGCGGGAGCTTGTGGAAGTTGGCGATGCCGCCGACGATCGCCGCGAGGTGGATCACGTGCGTGCAGCCGCGGACGGCGTCGCGCGCCACGTCGGGGTCGCGCAGGTCGCCCTGGTGGACCTCGCACGCTTCGCGCATCCACACGGGGGGCTCGCGGTAGTCGGAGACGCGCACCTCCCAGTCGGCGTCGG
The DNA here is from genome assembly GCA_013696425.1 of Thermoleophilaceae bacterium. Taxonomy (GTDB): domain Bacteria; phylum Actinomycetota; class Thermoleophilia; order Solirubrobacterales; family Thermoleophilaceae; genus JACCYP01. Next base: position 6,835 of record JACCYP010000149.1, on the reverse strand, counting down.
AGCTCAGCCGCTCGACGACGGCGCGGCCGATCGTGCCCGCGCCGCCCGTTACCAGGACCTTGGTCACGGCCCGGACGCTACGCGGTCGCCCGCGGCGGTGAATACCTCGCGGGCGCCCGTCACGTTCCAGGGGTCCACAACGAGCGTGCCGTCGGGCAGCTTCGCGAGCAGGTGCTCGTACTCGGAGTGGTTGGTGGCGACAACCACGGCCTCGGCGCCGGCCAGCGCTTCCTCGAGCGGCTCGGACTCGGCGGGCACGTTCGGGTCGTTGCGGGTCACGACGGCGAGCTCGCGCTCGAGCAGGCGGATGAGCTTGTAGGAGAGCGAGTCGCGGACGTCGTCGGAGTCGCGCTTGAAGGCGAGGCCGAGCACGGCGACCCTGCGGTCCTTGAGCGAGCCGCCGAGACGGCGCCTCAGGCCCTCGACGAGGAACAGCGGCACGGTCTCGTGGACGCGCGAGACGGCGAGCAGCATGCCGGGGGCGCTCGAGCGCTCCTCGGAGAAGGCGAAGTCCTTGCGCAGGCAGGTGCCCGCCGTGAGGCCCGGCAACGCGATGCCGCCGCGCGGGTAGTCGTGGTTCACGAGGTCGATCACCTCGAACACGTTCGCGCCGTACTGCTCGCAGTTCATCATCAGGAGATTCGGCAGCGCGAAGTTCGCGTAGCGCAGGATGTTGGTCCAGATCTTCGCGAGCTCGGCCTGCACCGGGCTCGTCTGCACGATCTCGGTGCCGAAGGGCTCGAACGCCTCGGTGGCCTTCTCCCCGGAGTGCTCACCCACGCCGCCGATAACGCACGGCAGGCTCGCGATCTCCTCGAGGAAGCGCCCCGCCGCGATCCGCTCGGGCACGTGTGCGACGAAGAAGTCCTCGCCGATGCGCAGGCCGCGCTTCTGCTCGAGGTAGCCGGCGAGCCAGTCGGTGGTGCCCGGCGCGACGGTGGAGCGCAGGATCAGCGTCTGGCCCTCGCGCAGCAGCGGCAGCAGGTCGTCGATCACGCTGCGGATGTCGGCGATGTCGATCTCGATGTGCGAGAGCGCAGGGGTGCCGAGGGTGAGCACGATCCAGTCGGCCTCTGCCGCGTCCTGGGCGGTGAGTGCGAGCTCCATGGACCCCGCCGCGTTCACGCGCTCGAGCAGCGCCTGGGTGCCGGTCTCCTCGAACGGCATCCGGCCGGCGCGCAGCGAATCGAGCACGCGCTCCTGCTTGTCGACCCCGATTACGCGGAACCCGCGATCGGCGAACGACAGAGCGAGCGGCAGCCCGACCCGCCCGAGGCCTATGACGGCAACGCTCTTCGGCACTGCTACCGCTTCGCGGGGACCAGCATCGTGGACATGGGCGCGAGTCTAGGCCCCGAAACCGCTGTCGAGCCCAAAGCCGCCGTCTGCCACGACCCTCAGGGTCCAGGACCGCGCTCGATTGGAGCCCCGGTTGGCGCGTCGGTGCGCGAATTCTTCCGCAGGACGGGTACGTGCCTCTGACCGCGCAGGCAGACTACGCCCGGTGAAGCGGCTGCTGATGGTGGGGTGGATCAACTCGCCGCTCGTGACCGAGTGGGCGCAGGAGTTCCAGGCCCGCGGATACGAGGTGCACCTGGCGGGTGAGGCCGACCCGTCGCTGCCGCCTGCCGAGCTGCCGGGCTTGGCCGGGGTGCACGCGATGGAGGCACTCGGCCCGCCCGGCACCCGCGGGCGGCGCATGTCCGCCGAGCTCGGCGAGCTGGCCGAGGCGATCGCGCCCGACCTGATCCACGCCCACTCGCTCGCCTTCGGCTGGATGGCAGCAAAGGCCGGCATCCGCCCGCTGGTGGTTTCGGCCTGGGGCTCGGACGTGTTCCGGGTCCGCGCCACCGCGAAGCGCCGTGGACGCATCGCGCTGGAAGGCGCCGATGTCGTGCTCGCCGACTCCGAGGCGCTCGCCCAGGCGGCGGCCATGCTCGCCCCCGATGCGCCCACGGCCAGGATCGTGAACTGGGGAGTGGACGAGGAGCGCTTCGCTCCTGGCGACAGGGCGGCCTCGCGCGCGCTCGTCGGCCTGCCGCCCGCGTGCCCGGTGGTGATGGGCGTCCGCGGCCTCGACAGCCACTTCAACCCCGCGGCGCTCCTGCGTGGGTTCGCGCTGTTGCGCGACGAGGTGCCCGACGCCCGTCTCGTGCTGAAGCATCCCCACGACGAGGTGCCGCCGGAGATCGGCGCGGCCATCGAGAAGCTCGCGATCGAGGACTCGGTGACCGTGGCCGGGCGCGTGCCGCCCGCGGAGCTGCCCGACTGGTACCGCGCCGCCGACGTGTGCGTGTCGATCCCCTCGACGGACTCCTCGCCCCGAAGCGTGTGGGAGGCGCTCGCCACGGAGACCCCTGTGGTGGCCAGCGACCTGCCCTGGGCGCGCGAGTGGCTGACGGACGGCCGCGATGCCCTGCTCGTGCCCGCTCGCCCCGAGCCGGTGGCGGACGCGCTCGCGAGCATCCTCGGCCAACCCGAGCTCGCCGCCCGCCTCGGCTCCTGTGGCCGCGCGCTCGTGACCGAGCGAGCGACGCACGCCGCCGAGATGGCCAAGGTGAGCGAGATCTACGAGACGCTGCTCGCCGCGGGCTGACTCTCCCGGACGAACTTCGCGATCTCCCGCGCCAGCCGCTCGGGCTGGTCCTCGGACACGAACGTGTAGGAGTCCTCGATCTCGACCACCCGCGCGTCGGGGATCAGCTCGGCCAGCCGGTGGGCGTGCTCGACCGGGAAGAGCTTGTCCTCCTTCGCCCATGCGAGCAGCGTCGGGGCCGTGAACTCCGTGAGCTCGTCGGCCGTGCGCCGGGTGATGGCCGGGTCGACGCCGTCGATGAACTTCTGCACGTCGCGCCGGATCTCAGGGCTCAGCCGCACCGGCTCGAGCCAGGAGTCCATCACGGCGCGCTCGGTCGGCGTCTTCGAGAGCCATCCGAACGCGATCGGGGTGCGGCGCAGCGGCCTGATTCGCACGGACTGGGCGAGGGCCGCGTACCCGCCGGGGACCTTCGAGAGCAACTTGAAGTAGCTGAAGATCTTCGGCGGGAAGTTGTCGAACGCATCGGTCGGTGTTAGCACCAGCCGTCCGATCACCTCGGGGTGGCGGGTGGCGAGGATCTGGCAGATCGTGCCGCCCGAGTCGTTGCCGACGAGCGTCGGGCGCTCGAGCCCGAGCTCGCCGATCAGCTCCGCCACCAGGGCGGCCACGCCGTAGGGGGAGAGGTCCGCGTCGGCGTTCACGGCGATGCGGTGCGAGCCGAGCGGGAGGTCGGGCACGACGCAGCGGAACTCGCCCTCGAGCTCCGGCGTGACCTTGCGCCACAGCTGCCCGTCCACGAGCAGTCCGTGCAGGAACACGATCGGCTCGCCCGACCCCGTGTCGCGGTAGCGGATCGTGCCCTGCGAAAGCTTGATCTCTTTGCTCATCGGTCCTCCAGAGGCGGTAGATTCAACATACAGGCTGTACGTTTCTACATACAAGCTGTATGAAAGTCAAGCCAAAGACCCAGATCGAGCGCTCGGAGCACACCCGTGCGCAGCTGCTCGCCGCCGCGCGCCGGCTGTTCGGCGAGCGCGGCTACGGCGACGTCGGCACGGAGGAGATCGTGCGCGCAGCCGGAGTAACGCGCGGCGCGCTCTACCACCACTTCGACGGCAAGCTCGGGCTGTTCCGCGCGCTCTACGAGCAGGTCGAGATCGAACTCACCCAGCGGATAGCCGAGCATGCCCTCGCGCTGCCCGACCCGTGGGACCAGCTGGTGGCGGGCACCGACATGTTTCTCGAGGCCTGCACGGATTCCGCCGTCCAGCAGATCGTGCTGATCGACGGCCCCGCGGTGCTCGGCTGGAACGAGTGGCGCGAGATCGGCGAGCGCTACGGCCTCGGCGTGATCAAGCTCGGGATCCAGAACCTGATCGACGCCGGCGCGATCGAGCCGCGCCCGGTCGACCCGCTCGCCCACATGCTGCTCGGCGCGATCGACGAGGGCGCGCTGCTGCTCGCCCGCGCCGAGGATCCCGAGGCCACCCGCGCGGCGATCACCGCGAACGTCCGCGCGATGCTCGAGGGACTCAGAGCCTGACGGCTTCGAGCAGGCACTCGGTGTAGGGACCGCGCACACCGCGGCGGCGGTTGTAGGCCAGCTCGGCCGCTGCGGCGGCGTTCGCGCCGAGCGAGCCCCGGCTCGCGAGCCAGCCCATCGGCGTCGGCCTGCGCCCGCGCAGCGCGATGCTGGCGCGCATGCCGAGCCGGGCGCCGCTCATCGCCTTGCCCCAGCGCTCTAGCGTCCACGCGTCCTCGCCGGCCGGCCCGGCGGGCTCGATCAGCCACGCCCGCCCGCCCGGGCGCAGCACGCGGGCGATCTCGGTGAGCCCGGTCTGGACCACCGCGGGATCCTCGAACCACGGCCCGAGCGCGCCGACGGAGATCACGGCGTCGTAGGAGCCGTCCTCGTGAGGCAGCCGGCGGCCGTCGAAGGAGTCGAGGTCGAGCACGCGCTCGTCGCCGCTCACCTCGACCGCCCGCTCGAGCGCGAGCTCGTGGACGGGATTCACCGGCGCGCGCCTACGCGGACCGGAGGGCCTGCTCGGTGCGGCGTTCGCGTCCGAGCTGACGGGCGAAGGAGATCATGAAGCGGGGGTTGTAGTACAGGTAGCGCGGAAGCAGCCGCCGGGGCTCCTGCGCGATCCGGTAGGTCCACTCGAGACCGCGCTCCTGCATCCACGGCGGAGCCTGCGAGATCCGCCCGGCGTGGAAGTCGAACGCCGCGCCGACCGCGCAGATCACCGGCACCTCGAGGCGCTCGCGCATGCGTGCCATCCACTTCTCCTCTTGGGCACGCCGATGCCGACCCAGAGCACGTCGGGCTTGTCGCGGTTGATCGCCTCGGCCATCTCGTCCTCTTCGGTCTCGGTGAGCGGCCGGAAGGGAGGCGAGTAGCCGCCGACGATCTGGATGCCCTCGTGGCGCTTGCGCATCTGCAGCGCGAGCTGGACGAGCGAGCCCTGGTCATAGCCGCCGTAGAGCCAGACGCGATGGCCGCGCTCGGCGCAGCGGTCGGAGTAGCGGCGCATGAGCGAGGGGCCGTACACGCGGTTCGGGAGGTTCTCGCCGAGCATGTTCGCCGCCCACACGAGCGGCATGCCGTCCGGGACGGTGAGCCTGGCCCCGCTGATGGCGGCCCGCATCTCGGGATCGCTGTTGGCCACCATCACCGCGTGGACGGCCACGGCGCAGACGTAGCCGGGGTCGCGCCGGGCGACCATGCCGTCCATCACGTCCATCGCCTCTTCGTAGTTGGTCATGGCGATCGGAAGGCCGAGGATGTCGCGCTTGCGGACGTCCTCGGGAGCCGGCAGCGTGGTCGGGTCGGGACGGTGTGTGGCGCGGGTGGCGCGAGCGGAGGAGGAGAAGCGAGCCATGGTCCTAGGTGGACAAACGTTCGAGTTAGAGAAAAGTTGCACCGGGCAGAGTACGCCCCCGGTTCGCCGAAACTACGAAACCGGTGGTCCTCAGGCCGCGCGGGCGCGCATCTCGGCGACCTCGGAGCCGAGCACGAGCTGGGGCGCGTTGCGCAGCAGCGGCAGCGTGAGCGCCTGCGCGGCCGGGCGCACTGCCGCGACGGTGGCCGTGTCGATCAGCCCCGGGCGGTCGATACCGGCCATCCGGCGCAGGTAGCGCGGCGTGATCGCCACGGCGGCGGCGGCGGTGACGCGCAACGGAAGTTGCAGCGGAAGCAGCTCACGCGTCATCGGGGGGTGCAGCACGAAGTCGATCGCCTCGCGTGCCGATTCGCTCACGCACAGCTCGGGCCGCATCCGGTCCCAGTACTCGCGCATCTCGGCGGTGCAGGACGGGACATCGGCGGGATCGATGTCGAGCAGCGCCGCCGAGCGCGCGCTCTCGGCGATGTAGGTGTCCTGCTCCTCCGCGCTCAGGCGCCCGCCGTAGGCGCGGTAGGCGGCCATCAGCGAATGGATCTCGACGCAGTGGACCCACAGCTGCGTGTCCGGGTCGGCGGCGCTGTAGGGGCGGCCGGTGACGGGGTCGGTGCCCTTCACCTTCGCGTGCATCCGCTTCACGCGGGCGGCGGCCTCGTGGGCGGTGGCGGTGTCGCCGAAGGTGGTGGCGACCACGTAGAGCGAGGTGCGCCGCAGGCGGTCGAGCGAGCGCGCCTTGTAGTCGGAGTGCTGGGCGACGCCGGCCATCGCGAGCGGGTGCAGCGACTGGAGGATGAGGGCCCGCAGCCCGCCGACCAGAGCGACCGGATGGCCGACCACCTTCCAGGTGACCGAGCCGGGGCCGAAGAGCCCTACGTCGTCTGCCATTCGCCCACCTTCCCGAGTTCGTGCAGATCCTGCTCGACCATCTCGCCGATCATCTCCTCGAAGCTCACCGCGGGCTTCCAGCCGAGGTGTTCCCATGCCTTGCTCGGGTTGCCGACCAGCGGCACGGGCTCCGGTGGGCGCACGAAGCGCTGGTCCACGCGCACGAACTCGTCGGCGTCGATTCCCACATACGAGAAGGCAGTGTCCACGAGCTCGCGGACCGACCGGGAATGCCCGCTGCAGATCACGTAGTCGTCGGCCTCCTCCTGCTGGAGCATCAGCCACATGGCGCGCACCACGTCGCGCGCCGAACTCCAGTCGCGGGTGGCGGAGAGATCGCCGAGCACGAGCTCGGACTCGAGCCCGACCTTGATCGCCGCCGCGGTGCGCGTCGTCGACCCCGGCGTGCGGGTCTACCAGGCATCCTCGAGCGAGATCTTCGGCGCCACCACCGACTCCCCCCAGCACGAGTCGACCCGCTGCCTGCCCCACACGCCCTACGGCGTGG
>JACCYP010000146.1 GCA_013696425.1 Thermoleophilaceae bacterium | reverse complement strand
GAGCACCTTGCCCTTGTCCGGGATCGGCGTCGGGTGGACGACGTCGTAGGTGGAGATCCGGTCCGTGGCGACCAGCAGCAGGCGGTCCTCGCCGTGCGCGTAGATGTCGCGGACCTTGCCCTGGGAGAGCAGTTCGAGGCGGTCGAGCGTGGCGGCTTCGCTCACCCCTGCGAGGCTAGCAACGGGACCGGCGTCAGCCGCCTGGAAAAACACCGTGGTTGCGGCATCCCGCAACGAGCGAGCGCTAGGAGATCCCGTCCAGCCGGGCGATGATCGCCTCGGCGTGGCGGGTGAAGGCGCTCGGATCGAATATCGCGCCCGAGTCGAGCTCGGGCGCGGCCTCGTCGAGCAGGCCGCGGAAAGGCGTCTCGGTGTCCCAGGCGCGCTGGGCGCCCCCCTGGACGATCCGGTAGGCCTCGTCGCGCGAGCGCCCCGCCTCCACGAGCGCGAGCAGCGCACGCTGGGAGTACAGGGCGCCGTGGGTGGCCTCGAGGTTCTCGGCCATCCGGTCGGCGTGCACGGTCATGCCCTCGGCCAGCCGCCGTCCTAGCCCGTGGGCGTAGTCGAGCAGGATCGCGGCGTCGGGCAGCGCTACCCGCTCCACGGAAGAGTGGGAGATGTCGCGCTCGTGCCACAGCGCCACGTCCTCGAGGCCGGCCTGCGCGTATCCGCGCAGCAGCCGGGCGATGCCGGTGATCCGCTCCGACGTGATCGGGTTGCGCTTGTGCGGCATCGCGGAGGAGCCCTTCTGCCCCGCGCGGAACGGCTCCTCGACCTCGCGCACCTCGGTGCGCTGGAGGTGGCGGATCTCGGTGGCGAAGCGCTCGAGGCCCGCGCCCTGGAGCGCGATGGAGGAGAGCAGATCGGCGTGGCGATCTCGAGCGACCACCTGGGTCGAGACGTTCTCGCGCGCGAGCCCCAACCGGCCGAGCACCGCCTCCTCGAGCTCCGGCCCGTTCGCGGCATAGGTGCCGACCGCGCCCGACAGAGCGCCCACCGAAACGCCCTCGACCGCCCGCTCGAGGCGCTTCAGGTTGCGATCGGCCTCGAAGGCGAAGCCGGCGAGCTTCAGGCCGAAGGTGGTGGGCTCGGCCTGCACGCCGTGGGTGCGCCCGACGCAGAGCGTGTCCGCGAACTCGCGCGCACGCTCGATCAGCGCGTCGCGGTACTCCCGCGCGCCGGCGATCACGAGCAGTCCCGCCGCCTGGAGCTGGAGCCCGAGCGCGGTGTCCAGAACGTCGGAGGAGGTGAGCCCGTGGTGGAACCAGCGGCCCGCGTCGCCCGGCACCGAGCCCGCCACGACGTCGACGAATGCCGCCACGTCGTGGTCGGTGACCTTCTCGCGCTCCTTGACGGCGTCAACCGTGAAGCCCGCGTGATCGCGGACGGCGACGGCATCGTCGGCGGGCACGACGCCGGCGTCGGCGAGAGCGTCGACCACGGCCAGCTCGACGGCCAGCCACGTGTCGAGCTTGCGTTGCTCGGACCACACGGCGCCGATCTCGGGCCGTGTGTAGCGCTCGATCAAGTACCCAGAATCCGGGCGGCCAGCACGGCCGCGTTGCGGGCGGCGTCCACTCCCACACACGCTACCGGCACACCTGGCGGCATCTGGGCGATCGCGAGCATCGCGTCGAGCCCGCCCATCACCGACGTGCGCGACTGGAGCGGCACGCCGATCACCGGAAGCGGCGTGTGCGCCGCCACCGTGCCGGGCAGCGCCGCCGCGAGTCCCGCGCCGGCGATGATCACCCTCAGGCCGCGGCTCATGGCCGACTTCGAGTACTCGGCCACGAGGTCGGGTGAGCGGTGCGCGCTCATCACCTGCATCTCCCAGGAGATGCCCTGGGAGTCGAGCTCGGTCGCCGCCTTCTGCATCACCTCGCGGTCGGACTCCGAGCCCATCACGATCCCGACGAGCGGCCCGGCGTCTCCGGACGCGAACTCGGCGGCCTCGGCAGCCGCCTCGGTGGCGGGGGCGGATGGGGGCGGCTGGCGCGGGGTCTCCATCAGGCCTCAACTCTTTCAACTGCGCGGGACGCGATGTCGCTACGTAGCTGGCGGCCGTCGAAGCCGATCTTCTCCGAGGCCGCGTAGGCGAGGTCGCGCGCGGCGCCGGGAGTTGTCCCGAGCGCGGTCACGGCGAGCACGCGGCCGCCTGCCGTCACCACGTCGCCCCCGGCCTCTGCGGTACCCGCGTGGAACACCTCGACCCCGTCCATCGCGTCGGCCTCATCCAGGCCGGCGATCACGTCGCCCTTCGAGGAGCTCTCCGGATAGCCGCGCGAGGCGTGCACGAGCGTCACCGCCCAGTCGGGAGCCCATTCGAGCGTCTTCCCGGCGAGCCCGCCGGGCGTGGCCGAGGCCTCGAGGAGCTCGAGCAGGTCCGAGCGCAGGCGCGGCAGCACGGCCTGGGTCTCGGGGTCGCCGAAGCGCGCGTTGTACTCGAGCACCTTCGGCCCCGCCGGGGTCATCATCAGCCCCGCGTAGAGCACACCGTGGAACGGGTTGCCGCGACGGGCCAGCTCGTCCACGATCGGCTGGTGCACGGTGCGGGCAAGCTCCTCGGCGAGCTCGGCGTCGACCCCGGGGACGGGCGAGTAGGAGCCCATGCCGCCGGTGTTCGGGCCCCGGTCGCCGTCGAAGATCCGCTTGTAGTCCTGGGCGGGGGCCATCGGCACGGCGCGCTCGCCGTCGCAGAGGGCGAGCAGCGAGACCTCCTCACCGTCGAGGTGCTCCTCGAGCACCACCTCGGTCGCGCCGAAGCGCTTGTCCACGAAGAACATCTCCACGGCCTCGCGCGCCTCGCGCTCGTTGGCGGCGATGATCACGCCCTTGCCGGCGGCGAGCACGTCGGCCTTCAGGACGGTCGGGTAGGAAGCACAGGCGAGGTGCTCGCGCGCCTCCTCGTGGGAGCGCAGCATCACGTGCGCGGCGGTGGGCACCCCGACCGCCTTCATCAGCTCCTTGGAGTAGGCCTTCGAGCCCTCGATACGGGCGGCCTCGGCGCTCGGACCGAAGGCCGCTATGCCCGCCTCGGCGAGCGCGTCCACCGCCCCGGCCACCAGCGGCGCCTCGGGGCCGACGACCACGAAGTCGACTCCCTCCGCGCGCGCGGCGGCGACGATCGCCTCTACGTCCTCGGCTCCGATCTCCAGGCAGCGCACGCCGTCGCGGGCGATGCCGGCGTTGCCGGGCGCCGCCAGCACCTCGGGCGCCGACGGACTCCGCCGCAGGGCGCGGACGAGCGCGTGCTCGCGCCCGCCGGCTCCGACGACGAGTACGCGCTGTGCGCTCAAGCCCTGGGGGCTGTGGCAGACCGCGGCTTCGGACTCGGCAGACGTTTCATCGCCTAGAGCGAGGCGATGAAGTCGTCGACGGGAATGGCGGTCATCGACTCGTACTTGGCCGTGCCGCGCGAGCCGAGCTCGAGGGAGACGCGCGCGATGGTCTGCTCGTCGGGCGCCTCGATCACGTTCACGAAGTCGTACTGGCCGAGCGTGGCCCACTGCGCCTTCACTTCGGCGCCGAGCTGCTCGACCTCCTTGTTCACCTCGCGGATGCGGGAGGGGTTGTTCTTGATGGTCTGCACGCCCTCGGGCGTGAGCACTGAGAGGAGGATGTAGGTGGGCATGCCAGGGTTTCTCCCACGTTTCCGGGGGAGGCGCAAGAGGTATAGCGTGGAGGGCATGAGGCGAACCCTGACTGCCCTGGCCGGGGCGCTGGTCCTGGCCCCCGCCGTCCAGGCGGCGACGGTCGCCCTGGACAAGCCCTGCTATCGCGGCGGCGAGACCGCGCGGGTGAGCGGCACCGGCTTCACGCCCGGAGCGCCGTACTCGGCGAACGTGAACGGCCAGCAGCTACCGAGCGGCACCGGCACCGTCCGTCCCGACGGCACCTTCAGCGGCGGCTTCGGGGTCGGCGCGGTGCAGAACACGGCCGAGCGGTCCTTCACCTTCGGCGCCTCCGACGGGACCAATTCTTCGCTCGCCACCTACACGGTCACCCCCTTCAGCGTGCAGTTCTCGCCGAGCTCCGGGAACCCGCGCACGCTGAGGGTGCGCTTCCGCGGCTTCGGGTTCGGCAAGGGCAAGCGCGTGTATCTGCACTACGTCAAGGGCGGCCGGGAGAAGACCACGGTCTCGCTCGGCGCCACCGAGGGCGACTGCGGCGGCTTCTCGAAGAAGAAGAAGCTGTTCCCGTTCCGCCCAACGCACGGCACCTACACGCTCCAGTACGACACCAAGAAGACATACTCACGGTCGACCGCGGGCGGGTTCCGCGACTCCGTGCTGATCACCCGCCGGTTCAGGTGAGGTTCTACGACCGGGCCTTCGCCGCCGGCTACGACTACGTGCTCGGGCGGTCCGAGCGGGCGGGCCTCGCCGACATCCGACGCGACCTGCTCTCCCAGGCCACCGGCCGGACCGTCGAGCTGGGCGCCGGCACCGGCCTGAACCTCGAGCACTACCCGCAGGCCGTAACCGAGCTGGTGCTCACCGAGCCCGACCGGCACATGGCCAGGCAGGCCCGTGCGAAGGCCGGGTCCCGCGCCGAGGTGATCGAGGCGCCGGGTGAAGATCTCCCCTTCGAGGACGCATCCGCCGACACGATCGTGTTCACGATGATCCTGTGCACCGCGCCCGATCCGGATGCCGTCCTGCGCGAGGCCCACCGCGTGCTGAAGCCGGGCGGCCGCGTGCTCTTCTTCGAGCACGTGCGCTCCGAGGACCCGCGTCTCGCGCGCTGGCAGGACCGGCTGCGGGGGCCGTGGGAGCTGTTCGGCAACGGCTGCCGCTGCAACCAGGCGACGGCCGAGTTCTTCGAGTCCTCGCCGCTGCAGGTCGAGTCGATCGAGCGCGGCCGGATCCCTCGCGCGATGCCGCTCGTACGTCCGCTCTTGCGCGGCACCGCGTCGAAACCTGTGGCATAGTCGGAGGCATGGGAGAGCTCGACCGCCGCGAAGCGCTTCAGCTCTTCGGCGTGGGACTGCTGGCAGCCCTCCACCCCGGCGGCTTCGAGCTGGTCAGCCGCATGAGCCGCCGCGCGCCGGGCGCCTCGCTGCTGCGCGCGCTCGAGCGCGAGGTGAGGGGGCCGCTCTACACGCGCTCCGAGCCCGGGTTCGGGGGGGCGGCGGAGGTCTACAACTCCCGCTACGACGACGTGCGCCCGCTGGCGGTGCTGCGTGCCGCGGGCGCCCGTGACGTCCAGGCGGCGGTGCAGTGGGCGGCGAAGAACGACGTGCCGGTCGCCGCGCGGTCCGGGGGCCACTCATACGCCGGCTACTCGACAGTGCGGAACGGCCTGGTGATCGACCTACGCTCGCTCGACAGGGTCACCGTCTCGAGCGGGTCGCGCAGCGTGCGGATCGGTCCCGGCGCGCGGCTGATCGAGGTGTACGCCGGGCTCGCCGCGAAGGGCCTCGCCGTGCCGGGCGGCACGTGCCCCACCGTCGGCTTCGGCGGCCTCGCGCTCGGTGGCGGGTACGGCTTCGCCTCGCGCGCGCTCGGCATGACCTGCGACACGATCGAGTCGATGAGGGTCGTCACGGCCGGCGGCAGCCTCCTCACCGCCGACGAGGACACGAACGCGGACCTGTTCTGGGCATTGCGCGGCGGTGGCGGCGGAAACTTCGGCATCGTCACGCGGTTCACGGTGAACGCGTCTCGCGAGGGAAGCGCGGCGTTCTACTCCGCCTCGTGGCCGGCGGGCGCGACCGAGGACGCGATCGCGGCGTGGCAGGGCCT
>JACCYP010000139.1 GCA_013696425.1 Thermoleophilaceae bacterium | reverse complement strand
CGGCCCTGGCGCCACATCAGCGACAGCGGCACGTCGTCGGACATGCCCAGGGCGCCGTGGACCTGCATCGCGCGATCGAGCACCTCCTGGTGCATCTGGGCGGCGATGACCTTGATCATCGAGATGTCCTGGCGCGCGGCGCGCTTGCCCTCGGTGTCCATCCGCCAGGCGGCATGGAGGACCATCCAGCGCGCCGAGTCGATCTCCATGCGCGACTTGGCGATGAAGTCCTGGACGAACTGCTTCTCGGCGAGCGGCCCGCCGAAGGCCTCGCGGGCATGGACGCGCTCGCACATCAGCTCGAACGCCCGCTCGGCCGAGCCGATCGCGCGCATGCAGTGGTGGATGCGCCCGGGGCCGAGGCGCGCCTGGGCGATCGTGAAGCCGTCGCCGCGCGGGCCGAGCAGGCTGTCCTCGGGGACGCGCACGCCCTCGTAGGTGACCTCCCAGTGGCCCGGACCGCCGTCGTGGCCCATCACCGAGACCGGCCGCACGCCGGTGAACCCGGGCGTGTCGATCGGGACGCAGATCATGCTCGCGCGCTTGTGCGGCGCCGCGTCAGGGTCCGTGACGACCATGACGATCGCCACGTCGGCTCCGTTGTAGCCCGACGTGAACCACTTGTGGCCGTTGATCACCCATTCGCCGCCATCGAGCTCGGCGCGCGCGGCCAGGCCCGTGGGGTCCGAACCGGACGTCTCGGGCTCGGTCATCGAGAAGCACGAGCGCACGTGGTCGTTGAGCAGGGGGCCCAGCCAGCGTTCCTTGTGCTCCTCGGTTCCGTACTCGGCGAGGATCTCCATGTTGCCCGTGTCGGGCGCGGAGCAGTTGAAGACCATGGGAGTCACGAGGCTGCGCCCCATCACCTCGCAGAGCATCCCGTACTCCCAGTTGGTCAGCCCGGCGCCCAGCTCCTCGTCAGGCAGGAAGAGGTTCCAGAGCCCTTCGGACTTCGCCTTCTCGCGCAGCTCGACGAGGATCTCGGGGTAGGCCACTCCCGGCTTGACCTCCTCATCCAGGGCCAGGAGCACCTGCAGCTCCACGGGATACACGTGCTCGTCGAGGAAGCGCTCGATGCGTCCCTTGAGCTCCTCGACCCGTGCTGACGGCGTGAAGTCGATGCGCGGGAATCTACGCGATCCGCGATTCGAGCAGCTCGAGGAAGGCGCGCTCGGCGGGGCTCGGTGCGTGATGCACGCTGCGTACGACCTGGACGGGCACCGACGGCGGGGCCTTCGCGCCCGCGAAGTTGACCTTCACCAGCTCGCCGTCGCGCAGCTCTCTGCGGACCGTGAGCTCGGACACGAGCGCCACGCCGAGCCCGGCCTTCGCGGCGCCGTTGATCGCCTCAGGCGTGTCGAAGCCCCAGCGCCCGGCGGGCTTTACCCGCATGCCCGCGAGGTAGATGTCGGCGAGCCTCTGGGTCTCGGAGCCGTTTCGGCGCGCGAGCAGAGTCGCGTCGCGTAGCTGCTCCTTGCTCATCTTCCCCTTCGAGGCGCCGGCGTAACCGGGGCCGACAACGGCCACGAGCGGATGCGCCGTGATGTCGCGCGCCTCGAGATCGGGGTGGTTGCCAACCCCGCTCAGCACGCCGAGGTGCAGCTCACCGCGCTTCAGGAGATCGGCCACGTCGTTGTCGGCGCCGACCTCCACGCGCAGCTCGATGCTCGGGTGCTGCTCGGAGAAGTCCTTGACGATTTCCGGGAAAAGGTAGGTGCCCACCGAGATGCCCGCGCCCACCCGCAGAGAGCCCTTGGAGAGGTCGCGCTGGCTCTCGAGGGCCTGCTGCGCGCGTTCGAGCTCGGCGAGCGCGCGACGGGCGTGGTGCTCGAGCAGGTGGCCGGACTCCGTGAGCCGGATGCCCCGGCCCTGGCGCTCGACCACGGGCACGCCGAGGGTCGTGTTGAGCGCCTTCAGGTGCAGGGAGACGGTCGGCTGGGTGAGGCCGAGGGCCTCAGCCGCCTTGGAGACGCTGCCAAGGCGCGCGACCTCGACCAGCACGCGCAGGCGCTGGATCTCGAATGCCTTCGATAGCCGCGGCACCATGCTGTCCCCATGCCCGGTACCGCGCGGCTAAACCGGGGTCAGCACCCTGCACGAGCAGCCACGCGAGCAACGCGGCAACCAGCGCGCAGGCCACGATCGCGGCCAGCAGGATGAGCGGGTCGCGGCGGCGCGGTGGCCTGTAGGGAGCCTCCTGCGGCCCCAGTCCCTCCTCCCGCAACACGTCGAGCGCGGCCTCGCCTCCCGATTGCGGCACCAGCACGTCGCGCGGGCCGGCCGCGAGCATGTCGGGCACGTCGAAACCCGCACTGCGGCGCAGGATGCTCGGGATGCCCTCCTCGATCAGGAGGTTCTGGATCAGCTCGGCCTCGGCCTGGTTGCGCCCGCCGGCCACCCGCACGAGGTCCCCCTTGGCGAACTCGGGGTCGATCTTGCGCGCCCACTCGTGAGCGCTGTCGCGCAGGGGCTCGACGCGCTCGGTGCCCGCGTACACCAGCGGCATCCCGCACGAGCCGCAGAAGCGCTCGTCGAGTGGATGCTCGAGCGCGCACGAGGGGCAGAGCAGGCTGTCGGCGTCAGGCAACCTCCACCGGCTCTTCCTCCACCTCGCCGCCGCGCAGCCACCACGCCCGGATCGACTCCTCCAGGGGCGAGACGATCACGTACAGCCAATGCGGGTACTGGGCGGCGTTGCGGTCCATCTGCGAGGGCTCGGCCGGGCTGCGCGGGTGGGAGTGGTAGACGACGATCCCGTGCCCCTCGTCGTCGAGGTCGTTGAGCGCCACCAGCGTCTGGAAGTCGAGCTCGAACCCGTAGCGGGGAGAGGCGTAGGCGTTCCTCGCCCGAACCAGCTCCTCCACCCGGCCGTCCCTCATCCGCCCGTAGCCGCAACACTCCTCGGGCGAGGTCTCGCGCGCGTGGGTGAGCAGCTCGTCGCGCTGGGTCTCGGACAGGCGCATCGCGCAAGCGTAGAAGTAGTGAAAGGGGCACATGCATTCTCGACAGCAGTTCCTGCGCGGTGCCGGACTCGCCGCGGCCGGCGGCTCCGCCGCCCTGCTGGCGGCGTGCGGCGGCGGCGCGACCACTCCGGCCAGCCCCGGCGCGGACGGGGACGTGGCCGTCCTCAACGGGCTGCTCGACATCGAGAACGGCGCCGTGGCCGCCTACCAGGGCATCGCCCCCCTCCTTCGCGGCCCGGCCCTCGCGGCGGCGAATCTGTTCGGCGACCAGGAGCAGGAGCACGCCGACGGCCTCGCCCAGGCCATCCGCGATCTGGGCGGCACGCCGGCGAAGACGAAGGCGGCGGCCGACTACGAGCGCGCGCTCGGCATCGATCGCCTCGGCTCCCGGCGCGAGGCGCTCGAGTTCGCCGTCGAGCTCGAGAACGGCACGGTGGCGGCCTACATCGCAACGTTGCCGAAGCTTCAGAGCGGCGAGCTGCGGGGCACCGCCGCCGCGATCCTCACCACCGAGGCCGAGCAGATGTCGGTGCTGCTCGAGACCCTCGGCGAGCCGCCGGTGCCGGAGGCGTTCGTCACCGGGCGCGAGGC
Organism: Thermoleophilaceae bacterium; assembly: GCA_013696425.1. Taxonomy (GTDB): domain Bacteria; phylum Actinomycetota; class Thermoleophilia; order Solirubrobacterales; family Thermoleophilaceae; genus JACCYP01. The sequence goes on along the minus strand of JACCYP010000139.1, from coordinate 16,894 downwards.
ATGAACGCCGATCGCCTCACACGCCGCGATGCGCTGGCGCTCGCGGTCGCAACGGCGTCGCCGCTGCTACTCGGAGCCGGCGCGGCATCGGCACAGGACGAGGGCGACGCGGTCGTCCTCCAGGGCGCGATCGTGCTCGAGCAGACGGCGGTGGTGGTCTACGACACCGCCGTGTCGAGCGGCCTGCTCGACCGGGAGGCCAAGCGTGTGGCCGAGCTGTTCCGCGACCAGGAGCAGGAGCACGCCGACGCCCTCATCGCCGCGTTCGAGCGCCTCGGTGGAAGCGCACCCAAGCCGCCCGAGGCGGCGGCCATCCCGGGGCTCTCGGAGCTGAAGAGCCAGGCCGGTGTGACCGCTTACGCGATCGAGCTCGAAACGACCGCGGTGGCGGCCTACTACCAGGCCCACCAGCAGCTCCAGGACCCCGAGCTGCTGCGCACGACCGCCGGGATCATGGCCAACGAGGGCCAGCACCTGGTGGTACTCAGGGAATCGGTCGGCAGGGCCCCCGTGCCAAACGCGTTCGAGACGGGTGAGCGGTGAGGGCTGGCGCTACCGTGGGTGGCTCGTTATGCCGAACTTCGGAATAGGCGAAATCGCGGTGATCCTGATCATCGCCCTGCTGGTGGTCGGGCCGGCCAAGCTCCCCGAGCTGGCACGCGGCGCGGGCAAGGCCATGCGCGACTTCCGCGGCGCGATCAGCGGCGACGACGATGAGGACGACGAGCCTGATCGCAAGCGCGACGGGGAGCTTGCGATCAGCGGCGACGACGATGAGGACGACGAGCCTGATCGCAAACGCGACGGCGAGCTGAGCTCCTAGCCCGGTTCTTCGTCTTCCGCTTGGTGGCGCAGCGGCGCTGCTTGGCCTTGCGGGACTTCTTCTTCGCCTTCTTCTTCTTCGCCTTGGCCTTCTTGGTCACGCCCTGCCCGCCGGACTGGGCGTTCCCCGGTCCGGGAGTGCCCGCGTCGCCGTCATCCGCGGCCGGCGGATTCGGATTGCCCGGCGTCGCGGGCGGGAGCACCACGCCGCCGCCGGCGCCGGCTCCGAGCGGCTTCTGGCCCTCGTTGTAGACGTAGGCCGCGGGCGCGCCCACCTGACCGCCGGGCTGCTCGGCGACGGGGATGCGGAAGTCGAGGCTCTTCACCTCGATTGAGAAGGGCAGGTTCGGGATCCGGGCGTAGGGCTCGTCCTTGCCGAGCAGCTCGAGCTTGGCGACGTGGCCCTCCTCGAACTTCCAGCCGTTCGGGTGGAACTGGAACACCTGCCTGCCGTCGCCGCGTGGGCGGTAGAGGCCGCGGGCGACGAGCGTCTGGGTGCCGTCGGGAGCGACGTCGAGCAGGCGCCCGGCGATCTGGGGCTTCGGACCGGTGAGCTTCAGGTCGGCCACGATGGTCGGCGAGCCGATCAGCGTGTAGCCGCCGCCCTCGGCCGCGGGGAGCCGGTAGGTGGCCGTGCCCGGCTGGTCGGCGGCGCTGTTCTTCGCGCACGCGCCGCCGCCGGCGACCGGGTCGAAGTCCTTCGAGATCAGCGGGTTGCCCGCGGCCGAGACGATCGTCTTCGCCACGCTCTCCTGGAGGCGGACCTCGCCGGGCGTGAGCTCGTCCCAGCCGGAGGCCTCGTGGGCCGCGCTGAGCGAGCCGGGGCAGGTCTGCAGGTAGGCGGTCGCTCCCTCGACGGTGTCCTGCGAGGCATCCCCCTTCACGTAGCGGGCGAACCAGTCATAGACCGCCGGTCGCAGCGGCGCCGACTTGCCCTGGCCGCGCTGGTGGCCGTAGTCCATGTGGATCTGGGCGTTCGGCCAGCGCGGGTACTTCTCGCTGACGCGGTTCACCCAGCGCACGGCCTCGTCGACCGGGAAGAGGTCGTCGGTCCAGCCGTTCGAGATCAGCGTGGGAGCGGGCTCCTCGTCGTAGGGCAGGTGGTAGGGCGAGTGGTTCTTCGCGATCTCCTCGGTGATCGTGGGAGTGAGCGGGTTCTCGTCGTAGGGATCGCCCGCGGAGATGAGCGCGTACCAGGAGTGCAGGTCCGCCTCGTCGTCGGCACCGGGGGGCGCGTAGTAGCCGGAGGCCTGGCCGAGCCCGTAGAGGCCGGTCACGAAGCTCTGCTTCATCACGCCGACCGGCTTGCGGTCCTCCTCGCCGGGGGCGGCGTAGTCGAGGAAGTGCCCGTTGGGCATCAGGGAGTAGACGAGGCTCGTCCACGGGATGGCGGGAGCCGCAGCGGCGATCTTCATCGGAAGCTTCTTCTCCGGGCTCACCCAGGGCTTCAGCTGCCCGTCGGTGGTGCGCACGCGGTCCTTCAGCATCGCGAGGTGGGTGCTGAAGCCGCCGCCGTAGGAGCCGCCCGTGGCGCCGATCTTCTGCGGGTCGACGAGACCCTGGTCGACGAGCTTGCCGGTGAGCTCCTGCGCGTCGCGGACCTCGTAGCGGTTGTCCATCAGCTTCAACCAGCCCTTGGCGCAACCCTCGGGGTCGGCCTGGCGCGAGGCGGGCGAGCCGCAGGAGTCGCCGAAACCGCGGGCGGAGAGGTTGAGTACCGCGTAGCCGCGCTGCGTCCACTCCTTATAGCTCATCTTCTTGTTCCCGCCCCAGCCGTGCATCTGGATGACGAGCGGGAAGGGCCCCTCGCCCGTCGCAGGCAGGGCGACGTCGGCGTCGATCTGCGCCTCGTGGTCGGGCGTCCAGTCCTTGGTGGAGATGCGCGTGTCCATCGTCCCGGGGCAGAAGCGCGCGCCGTCGGCGGCCTCACCGCAGGTGTGGTCCCCGAACGGCGTGGGCGTGGCAGCCTGGGCGGCGGGGGCCGCGGCGGACAGGGCGAGGAGGAGCAGCGCGAATCGCTTCATGCCCCATCAACGTGAGGGGGCGAAGAATCTTTCAGCGGCCCTTACCCCTACATGCGCAACCGCGAGCTGGGACGAAAAGCGTCTACAGAGCCGACGGAAGTCGTCCCACCAGAGCGTGGCGGCGATGCCACCCCCGTGGTGGGACGAGAAACGTCGGCTGGGTCGACGGAAAACGTCCCGGTTCGGCCGGACCGGGAGATCGCGCGGGTTGCGCTGCTGCAGGACGGCGTGATCTCGCTCGCCCAGCTCGAGCGAGCGGGGCTCAGCAGGAGCGCTGTCCGAGACAGGGTGGCGGCCGGGCGCCTACACCGCATCCACCGCGGCGTCTACGCCGTGGGCCATCGGCGACTGACCCTTCGCGGCCACTGGTGGGCGGCGGTGCTCGCGTGTGGTGACGGTGCGCTGCTGTCCCACCGATCCGCAGCGCATGCGCTCGACCTCCGCGCGACGACGAGGTCGGCCGTGGATGTGACGGTGGCCCGCAGCGGCCCGCGGACACGGAGGGGCATCGACGTGCACCGCCCGCGGCGGATCCACCCCGACGAGTTCGCTACGGTCCGCGGCATCCCGTGCACCACCGCCGCCCGGACACTGCTCGACCTGGGTGACGTTCTCGGACCCGAAGCGGTGGCCAAGGCGGTTACGGAAGCGGAGATCCTGCGGATATTCGACCTGGTCGCCACGCTCACGTCCATCGGGCGCGTCCGGGGCAAGCGCGGGGCTGCGGTGCTTGCCGGGATTCTCGACCGGCCGGAGGCGGCCATGACACGCAACGAGCTCGAGGCCCGCTTCCTGAAGCTATGCCGACGGGCCGGCCTGCCCGAGCCGGAGGTGAACGCGTGGCTTCCGGAGCTCGGCATCCGGCCGGACTTCCTCTGGCGCAGGGAACGCCTCATGGTCGAGACCGACGGTTTCGAGACCCACGGCACCCGAGCCGCCTTCGAGGCCGACCGGTGGCGCGATCAGCGCACGGCGGCGGCCGGCTGGCGGACCTTCAGGTGCACGTGGCGCCAGGTCGTGCGCGATTCGGGAGAGCTGGCGAAGGTACTACGCGCCGTCTACCAGAAAGAGGCGTTCTCGATGGCCTCTTCGAGCTCCTCGATGGGCTTCGAGTAGACCCCCGAGGAGAGGTACTTGTCGCCGCCGTCGGGCGCGACGAACACCACGTTGCCTTCGTCGAGCTCGCTCGCCACGCGGTGGGCGATGTAGGCGACGGCACCGCTCGAGACGCCCACGAACAGGCCCTCCTCCTCGAGCAGCTTCTTGGTCCAGACGACCGCGTCGCGGTTCGAGACGAAGATCTTGCGGTCGAGCAGGGAGATGTCGATGATCGGCGGGATGTAGCCGTCCTCGAGCGAGCGCAGGCCCTGCACGAGCTCGCCCTGGAGCGGCTCCGCGGCGACGATCACGGTGTCCTCGTTCTCCTCCTTGAGCCGGCGCGCGTTGCCCATGAGGGTGCCGCCGGTGCCGAGGCCCGCCACGAACGCGGTCACCTCGTCGAGCTCCTCGAGGATCTCGAGCGCCGTGCCGTTGTAGTGCGCGAGCGGGTTCGCCTCGTTCCCGTACTGGTAGGGCATGTAGTAGGACGCGTCGGCCTCGGCCATCTCGAGCGCCAGCGCCACGGCGCCGTTGGAGCCCTGCTCGCCCGGCGAGTAGACGATCTCCGCCCCGTACATCTCGAGCAGCTGCGTGCGCTCCCCGGTCACGTTGTCGGGCATCACCACCTTCAGCGGGTAGCCCTTGCGCGAGCAGATCATCGCCAGCGAGATCCCGGTGTTGCCGGAGGTCGGCTCGAGGATCGTCTGGCCCGGGCGGATCGCGCCCTTCTCCTCGGCGTCCTCGATCATCGAGCGCGCGACCCTGTCCTTCACCGATCCCGTCGGGTTGTAGGACTCGAGCTTCGCGTAGACGCGCACGCCCGGCTTGGGCGAGAGCCGCCGCAGTTCGACCAGCGGCGTGTTCCCGATCGCGGCGACGATGTCGGAGTACTTGCCGCCGCACGGCCGGTTGTCGAGGCGGGGCTCGAGCATCGCTTCAGAAAGTGTAGCTCTCTTCAATCAGCTCGCCAGGTCTAACGCGACCGTGCGCTCTGTGTGCTCGAACGCCTCCGCGGCGCCGAGCCGCGCAGCCCCGCGGTGAGCATCCGCGCGTTGATCGGGTCGGGGCCGCTGCCGCAGCCCTTGCCGCTGCCGAAGATCGACACGCGAAAGCCGCGTCGCGAGCGTGGCCGGGGGGCGACGCCACGCGGGCGCTCGGCTCGTGGCTTAGGGGGAACAGGCCGCAGAACGAGGACGGGCGCCCGTAGGCGCCCGTCCTTTTCTGCTTCTTACTGCTTCAGCCGGTGATCAGCCTGAGATCGCCGAGATGCTGAACCCGCCGGCCGGTGGGGTGACACCGGTGCTGAACACCACCAGGACGTGCGAGGTGCTGCCGCCGGTACCGGCGGAGATGGTGTTGCAGGTGGCCACGGCGGCCGGGTTTGCGCAGGTAACTGTCTGCGGTGCGCCCGCGCTTGAGCTGCCGGGGAACGGGTTGGCAGACGTGTAGCGGCTCGAGACGTCGTTGTTGAAGTTCACGACGTACGTCCCGGGGCCGGCGCCCTGGACAGCATTGCCGCTCGGGCCCTTCGCGGGCGGGTTCGCGCCCGTGCCGGCGATGAACGTGCCGGTAGAACTGAACGCGCCGAACTGCGGACGCGCGTTGTTGAGGCCCACGAGGCCCGTGGTCGGATCCTGGAGGGCCGCCTGCAGCCCGAGCAACCCGCTCTGAAGCGCCGTGAGCGAGCTCACGAACGTCGGGATGAGCGCCTGGATGCCGGCCACGCCGCCACTGTTCTTGAGCACCTCGGTGCGGCTGTTCTTGCCGAAGTTCTCGAAGTCCTTCACCGTCTGGTCGATCCGCTTGATCGACTTCTTGAACTTCTTGCTTGTGACGTTCTTGGAAGCCGCGTCGGCCGCGGCGACCGGGCCGACTACGAGCCCGACCGCGAGCATGCTCGCGACGAGGCATAGAGCGATTCGCGCTCTGGAATGCATGTAATTCTCCTTGATGGGGGGTAACCCCCACGAGCCCCGATCCCCTCCCGCGTGAGCCAGTACGCGTGGTCGGTCTATCTCCCCTTGAAACACGCGCGGGTGATGCGCGCCACTACTCCGCGGGTTAACCGCCGGCCATCGCCGGCAGGATCACGAGCGTGTCCTCCGGCTTCACGGGCGTCTCGAGCCCGTCGAGCACCCGCACGTCTTCGTCGTTCAGATAGACGTTCACGTACCGGTTGAGCGCGCCGTCCTCCCCGAAGAGCTGGCGCTCGGTGTCGGGATGGGCGTCCGCGAGCGAACGCAGCACCTGCCCCACATCGGCGCCGTCCGCGGAGACCTCGCGCTCGCCTCCGACGGCGGCGCGCAGGACCGGTGGGATCTTGACCGTGCTCACAAAGCGGGAGGCTAGCCCGCAGCCGCGCAAAATGCTTCGTAATCCGGGAAGACGCCCATCTCCTCGTCGGAGATCGAGTCCGGCTCGCGCGAGCAGATCGGGCACTCGGGATCGCGGCGCACCTTCACCTCGGTGAGCGTCGCGGCGAGCGCGTCGTACATCGCCAGGCGCCCGATGAGCGGATCGCCGGCGCCGGTGATGAGCTTCGCGACCTCGGTGGCCTGGAGCAGCCCCATCGTGCCCGGCAGCAGGCCGAGCACGCCGTTCGCCCCGCAACTCGGCGCGAGCTCCGCGGGCGGAGGCTCGGGGTATAGGCAGCGGTAGCACGGGCCGTCGTAGGGGGCGAACACCGAGATCTGCCCGTCGAAGCCGAGGATCGAAGCGGACACGACCGGGATCTTCAGGCGCACCGTCGCGTCGTTCAGCAGGTAGCGCGTTGGGAAGTTGTCCACGCCGTCGACGATCACGTCGTAGCCCTCGATGATCTCCATGATGTTCGAGGCGTCGAGCCGCGTCTCGTACTTCACGACCTCGACGTCGGGGTTGATCTCCTTGATCGCGATCTCGGCGGAGTCGACCTTCGGCATGCCGATCCGGTCGTTGGAGTGCGCGACCTGGCGCTGGAGGTTCGAGAGGTCCACCACGTCGTCGTCGACGAGGCCTAGCGTGCCCACGCCGGCGGCCGCGAGGTAGATCGAGACGGGCGAGCCGAGGCCGCCGGCGCCGAGCAGCAGCACCTTCGCGTCGAGCAGCTTGAGCTGGCCCTCGAGCCCGATCTCCGGAATGAGGATGTGGCGCGAGTAGCGCTCGCGCTGCTCGGCGGAGAGCGCGCGCGGCACCTCCACGTCGTAGCCGCGGTCCTTCCACAGCGTGATACCGCCGGTCATCGAGACCACGTCGTCGTAGCCAAGCTCCTCGAGCAGCGTCTTGGCGGCGAACGCGGAGCGGTTGCCCGACTGGCAGTACAGGACGACCCTCTGGCTGTGGTCGGGCGCGGCGCTCTCGATCCGCTGCTCGAGGTACCCGCGGGGCACGTGCTTGGCGCCCGGGATGTGCGAGGACTCGTACTCGTGGCTCTCGCGAACGTCGACGACCACGGCGCCGTTTCCGTTGCCGTTCATCTCGTGGACCTCCTTCGGGTCCACCTCCTGAACCGAATCCTTCGCCTGCCGGAGCAGCTCCGCGTAGCTGGGCACTTTGAAACTCCTGAAACCGGGTCGCCTTTAGTGAGATGAGAATAGCGACCCCGCTCTCCCGCCTGAACGAGAAAAGGGCGCCCTCTCGGACGCCCTTCTCACGGAAGTCAGACCTGAGTCTGCTGCGAAGCCGCGAGCGCCGGCCCTCGGCGCCTCTCCAAGCTTTGCTCTTCAATTGTCGGCACCTCCCCGTTTGCCGATATGGGGTGATGACCCCATCTTCGATGCGCCAACGCGACACATTCATCCGCCAGGTCCTCGCGGCCAACGTGCTGCTGATCGTCGCGTCGCTGTTCGCGGCGAGCCTCGTGGGGGGCTTCGACTTCGGCAGCAGCGAGGGGCGCAACCAGTTCCTCGTGCTCGCCCTCGCCGTGTCCCTCACGCTCGTGGTGAACATCGTTGTTCTGCGCCGGCGCTTCAAGCCGCTCGAGAACCTGATCGAGGAGATCGAGGGCGTCGATCCCGCCAAGCCCGAGGACTTCCAGGCGGAGCGCGTGGACGTCGAGGAGGTGCGCCGCCTGGCGGCGGCCTTCGCCGTGCTGCTCGAGCGGATCGCGGGCGAGCGCAACCGCTCCACGAGCCTCGTCATGCGCGCGCAGGAGGAGGAGCGGAAGCGCCTGGCCCGCGACCTCCACGACCAGGTGAACCAGTCGCTCACCGGCGTCGTCCTGCGGCTGCAGGCGATCAGCCACGACGCCGATCCCAAGCTCGCCGGCGAGCTGCTCGAGGCCAAGGCGCTCGCGACCCAGGCCATGGAGGAGCTGATCACCCTCGCCCGCCAGCTGCGCCCGACGGCGCTCGACGACCACGGCCTCGTGCCGGCGATCGGCGGGCAGGTGCGGCGCTTCTCCGAGCAGACAGGCATCGAGGCCGAGCTGCTCACGCGCGGCGAGCTCGGCGAGCTGACCCCGGACCGTGAGACCGCGATCTACCGTGTTGCGCAGGAGGCGCTCGCGAACGTCGCGCGCCACTCGGATGCGTCGAAGGTCGAGGTCGCGCTCGCGGGTGCGCCGAACGGGAGCATCGCGCTCACGATCCGCGACGACGGCCGCGGGTTCGCGGCCCGCGACGGCGGGGGCATGGGCCTCGGCGGGATGGGCGAGCGCGCGCGGCTCGTGGGCGGCGAGCTGTCGGTGGAATCCCATGTAGGCGAGGGCACGCGCGTGACCTTGAGGATTCCCTAGCGATGCTGCACGTGCTCATCGCCGACGACCACGGCGTAGTGCGCTCCGGACTGCGGATGCTGCTCGACCGCCAGGAGGGGATGACCGTCGTCGCCGAGGCGGCCGACGGGGTCGAGGCGGTCGAGATGACACTCGCCGAGCGCCCCCACGTCGCGATCCTCGACGTCGCGATGCCCCGGATGACGGGCCTGCAGGCAGCGCGCGAGATCAAGGCGCAGCGGCCAGAGGTCGCGGTACTGCTCCTCTCGATGCACGAGGACGAGCGTTACGTGTTCGAGGCGCTCAAGGCGGGAGCAGCCGGCTACGTGCTCAAGCGCGCCGCCGACACCGACCTCGTGGGCGCCGTGCGCGCGGTGGCCCGCGGCGACTCGTTCGTCTCCCCCGACGCCCAGGGCGAGCTGGTGGCGAGGTGGATGGCAGACGAGGACGCCGACGCGCCGGATGATCCCCTCACCCCGCGCGAGCGCGACGTGGTGAAGCTGATCGCCGAGGCCTACACCAACAGGGAGATCGCGGCGATCCTCAAGGTCTCCGAGAAGACCGTCGAGTCCCACCGCGGCAACGTGCTCTCGAAGCTCGGGATGCGCGACCGCGTGGAGCTGGTGCGCTACGCCATTCGGACGGGGCTCGTGGAGCCCTGAGCTTCGCGCCCAGATCGAGGCGGATGTTAAGCCGCCATAGGCGGCTCAAGTGACGAACGAACATGAATACGAGCGCCGCAGGCGCGAAGCTCACGCGGAAACCGCCGCGTTCCCGAGCATCACGCCGCCGGACAGCACGAGCACCACGCCGATCGCGCGCAGCAGCTGCTCCTTGGAGAGCCGGCCGGTGAGCCGCGCGCCGATCAGCGCGCCGGGGATCGAGGCGAGCGCCCCGACCGCGAAGATGTCCCAGTCGATGCCCTCGGGCGTGTGCCCGATCAGGCCCGCCGCGCCGACGCAGATTCCCACGGTGAGGTTGGTGCCGATCGCACGCTCGGGCGTGAGACCCACGCTGCGGATGAGCGCGGGCATGCGCAGCGTGCCGAGGATGAGGCCGATCGTTCCACCGAGCAGGCCGATCAGCGCGCCCGACCAGACGGCCGCGCGCACGTCGAGCCCGGCGTCCGGGCGCGGCTGCGGCGCCTTCCCCGGGCGCAGCAGGTCGATGCCGAAATACAGGAGCGCGGCGCCGATCACCGCAAGCAGCGCGGCGTCGGGGAGCAGGCCGGAGAAGTAGCTCCCGACGAGCGCTCCGACGACCGACGGCGGCGCCATCCAGCGGAACATCCGCCAGTCCACCCGCCCCGCGCGGATGTGTGAGATCGACGCCGTGGCCGCTGCCACGCCGGAGATGCCGAGGTTCGCCCCCGCCCCCGCCGCCGGGCCGGCTGCCAGCGCCACCACGAGCGGCAGGCGGATGTTGCCGAGGACGAGCCCGAGCAACCCGCCGATCAGGGCGACGAGGAAGCACCAGAGCGCCAGCGCGGCTACTGCGAGCGGATCCGCCACGGGCGCGCGAGGCTATCTTCGATCGGTGTGAACCCCCGGCTCGTGCTCGCCGTGCTCGTCGCGCTCCTGTTCCTGAGCGGCGGCCTCGTGGTGATCGCGCTCACGGCCGACCGCGGCTCCGGCGACGACGCCCTCGTCGACGGGCCGCCCGACTCGAAGAGCGAGTTCGCGGGCGCGAAGCTCCCCGATGGCGTGCGCGCGCCCGACTTCGCCCTCGAGGACGAGAACGGCGACCCGATCGCGATGAAGGACTTCCGCGGCAAGCCGGTGATCGTCACGTTCCTCTACTCGAGCTGCGAGGACACCTGCCCCGGCCAGGCCCAGCAGGTGAAGGCCGCACTCGACGAGCTCGGCCACGACGTGCCGGCGCTCGCGGTCTCCGTGGACCCCGAGAACGACACGCCGCGCAGCGCGCAGAAGTTCAACCTCGAGCAGCGCGTGACCGGTCGGATCCGATGGGTGCTCGGCGACAAGGCCGACCTCAAGAAGGTCCACAAGGGCTTCTTCATCCAGGCCCAGACGAAGAACCTCGACCACCAGGCGCGCATCGTCCTCATCGACCGCGACGGCTTCCAGCGGGTCGGTTATCCGCTCCAGCAGGTGACCCCTGAGCGGATGGCCGGGGATCTGAAGATCCTCGAGCAGGGCTAGTTATCCTAGTTCCCAGGTAGGTATTCCAACCTGATGATGTTCTCCACCAAAGCCGAGTACGGCGTACGCGTCATGGCCCACCTCGCAGCATGCGACGGGGAGCGCCCCGTACCCCTCGGGACGATCGCCGACGCGGAGGGCCTCCCGCTCGCCTACCTCGAGCACCTGGCCCAGCGACTGCGCAAGGCCGAGCTCGTGGTGTCCACGCGCGGCGCCCGCGGGGGCTACGTGCTCGCCCGCCCGGCCGGCGAGATCTCGATGGCCGAGGTGGTGACCGCACTCGAGGGCGCGATCGCGCCGATCGACTGCATCACCGCCGGCGAGGACGGCGAGCTCGCGTGTAACCACGAGACCGCCGGGGTCCCCTGTCCCACGAAGCTGCTCTGGACCCGCGTTCAAGGATCGATCGTGAAGACCCTCACAGAGATGACACTTGAAGACTTGACTTCGAACCAACCAAAGGCGGCTGGAAGCCGCCAACCGAAACAGAACGCGGGGCAGGATGCCCCGCGGAGGGAGATATCCGCCGTATGAGCCTTGAAATCCAGAACCTGCACGTGCAGACCGACGAGGGCGTCGAGATCCTGCACGGCGTCGATCTGAAGATCAACAAGGGCGAGATCCACGCCCTCATGGGCCCGAACGGCTCCGGCAAGTCGACGCTCGCCAACACGATCATGGGCAACCCGACGTATGAGATCACCGAGGGCAAGATCATCGTGAACGGCGACGACATCTCCGAGGCCGACCCGGACGAGCGCGCCCGCGCGGGCGTGTTCATGGCGTTCCAGTACCCCGCTTCGATCCCCGGCGTGTCCGTGGCGAACTTCCTGCGCATGGCCGTGAACGCCGGCCGCGAGGAGCCGATCAAGGTGCTCGAGTTCGGCAAGGTGCTGCGCGAGAACATGGACCTCCTGCGGATCAAGCCGGAGTTCACCAAGCGCTACCTGAACGACGGCTTCTCCGGCGGCGAGAAGAAGCGCGCCGAGATCCTCCAGATGGCGATGCTGCGCCCCGAGTTCGCCGTGCTCGACGAGACCGACTCCGGCCTCGACGTGGACGCGCTGCGGGTGGTGTCCGACGGCGTGAACGCGCTCCAGGGCGAGGAGATGGGCACCCTGATCATCACCCACTACACGCGGATCCTGAACTACGTCGAGCCCCAGTTCGTGCACGTGATGCTCGACGGCCGGATCGTCCGCGAGGGCGGCCCCGAGCTCGGCAGGGAGCTCGAGGACCTGGGCTATGACCCCATCCGCGAAGAGGTGGAGGCGAATGCCTCCTAGCTGGCTCGACGAATCACGCGCCGCCGCGCTCGAGATCTACGAGCGCGAGGAGGTGCCCACCTGGCGCCGCTCTGGCTTCTGGACCACGTCGCTGCGCGGCCTGGACCTCGACGCGCTCGAACCGCGCCGCTACGAGGCGGTCGCAGAGCCGCCGGAGATCGTGGGCCCGCAGGAGGACCTCGCGGCGCTCATCGTGCAGCGCGGCGGCAGCACCGTCTACGCATGGGTCGGCGACGAGCGCATCACCGTGATGCCGCTCGAGCAGGCCGCCGAGGAGCACTCCGAGCTCGTGCAGAGGTGGTTCGCCAAGCGCCTGCCCGCCGGGGAGGGCAAGTTCGAGGCCGCCAACGCCGCCTTCTGGACCGGCGGCGCGTTCATCCACGTGCCGCGTGGGGTGGTGGTCGACAAGCCGATCCAGGTGATCTACGAGATCGAGGACCCCGGCACCGCGCAGTACGCGCGCACGCTCGGCATCGTCGAGGAGAACGCGGAGGCGCGCATCCGCGAGTACTGCGTGGCGCCCGACTTCGAGGGCCAGGCGCTGCACGCCGGCGCCTTCGAGCTCTACCTCGAGCAGGGCGCGAACGTAAAGCTCGCCCACTTCCAGGACTGGGGCTCGGGCGAGGTGCACGACATCTCCGTGAAGCGCGTGGAGATCGCGCGCGACGCGCTCTGCACGTGGGTACCGATCCACCTCGGCGGCAAGCTCACCAAGCAGACGCTCGACATCATCACCGCCGAGCAGGGCGCGGACATGCGCCACTACGGGCTCTACTTCACCGAGAACGACGAGCACCTCGACCTGTTCACGACCGACCTCAAGGAGGCCGGGCCCACCTCGGGCGACACGATCTGGAAGGGCGCGCTCACCGGCGCCTCGCGCGCCTCCTACGAGGGCCTGATCCAGATCAACAAGGGCGCGCAGGACACCCACACCTACCTCCAGACCCACTCGATGCTGCTCTCGCCCAAGGCGAAGGGCGACTCGATCCCGTCGCTGATAGTCGAGACCGACAACGTGTCGGCCTCCCACGGCGGCACCGTCGGCGAGCTCGACGAGGAGCTCGTCTTCTACATGCAGACGCGCGGGCTCACGCGCGCCGAGGCGATGCGGATCCTCGTCGAGGGCTACTTCGAGCCGGTGGTCCAGAAGATCGAGGACGACCAGCTCGAGGAGATCGTGCGCGGGCGGATCGCGGAGAAGCTCACCGCCGCCTCGGACGAGGTGGCGCAGTACATCGAGGCGCGGTAGAGGTGGCCCCGCTCGCCCTCAACGTCCGGGCGGACTTCCCGGTGCTCGCGGGCGACATCGCCTACCTCGACTCGGGCGCGACCTCACAGAAGCCGGAGGCGGTGCTCGCCGCGATGGACTCCTACTACCGCGAGTCGAACGCGAACGTGCACCGCGGCGTGTACGGCCTCGCCCGCGACGCCACCGAGCTCTTCGAGGGCGCCCGCGCGCGCATCGCCGAGTTCGCCGGCGGCGATACCGACCTCACCATCTTCACCCGCAACGCCACCGAGGCGATCAACCTGGTGGCCTACGCGTGGGGCCGCGAGCATGTCGGCGCGGGCGACGAGGTGCTCATCACCGAGATGGAGCACCACTCGAACATCGTGCCCTGGCAGATGCTCTGCCAGGAGGTCGGCGCCAAGCTGCGCTACCTGTCGGTGTCCGAGGACGGGACGCTGTCCCTCGACGAGCTCGACTCGGTGCTTGCGGAAGGGCGCGTGAAGCTCGTGGCGCTCACCCACGTCTCAAACGTGCTCGGCACGCTGAACCCGGTGGCGGAGGTCGCGGCGCGCGCGCATGCTGCCGGAGCGCTCGTGCTCGTGGACGGCGCGCAGGCAGTGCCTCAGCTACCCGTCGACGTGGTCGAGACCGGCGCCGACTTCTACGCATGGACCGGCCACAAGGCGCTCGGCCCCACCGGCATCGGCGTGCTTCACGGCCGCCGCGAGATCCTCGAGGCCATGCGCCCGTTCATGGGCGGCGGAGACATGATCGGGCGCGTCGACTTCGACACCTCGACGTGGAACGAGCTGCCGTTCAAGTTCGAGGCCGGCACCTCGCCGATCGCCGAGGCGGTCGGGCTCGGGGCGGCCATCGACTACCTCCGCGGCATCGGTATGGACAACGTCCGCGCGCACGAGCGCGACATCACCGCCTACACACTCGACCGTCTCGCGGAGCTCGACTGGGTGAAGGTCTTCGGGCCGCTCGACGTGGAGCGCCGCGGCGGGGCCGTGTCGTTCGCGGTCGAGGGCGCCCACCCGCACGACATCGCCGAGATCTGCGACCGCCATGGCGTATGTATCCGCGCCGGGCACCACTGCGCGCAGCCGCTCATGCGCGCAATCGGTGTGAACGCGACCGCACGCGCCTCCTTCCACGTCTACAACTCGCGCGAGGACATCGACCGGCTGGTGGCCGCGCTCGAGGACGTCCACGCCATCTTCGGCTCCTAGTCCCGTGGACGAGCTCTACAGGGACTACATCCTCGACCACTACAAGGAGCCGCGGAACTTCGGCGAGCTCGATCCCCATGACCTCGAGTGGCACGACCACAACCCGCTGTGCGGCGACGAGCTCGGAGTGCACATCGTGGTCGCCGACGGCAAGGTGGCCGACCTGCGCTTCCACGGCACCGGCTGCGCGATCTCCCAGGCGGCCGCCTCGATCGCCTCGGAGGAGCTGATCGGGATGCCGGTCGAGGAGGTCGGAGGGCTCTCCGCCGACTGGGTCTTCGAGCTGCTCGGCATCGACATCTCCCCCACCCGGCGCAAGTGCGCCCTGCTCAACCTGAAGGTCATGCGCGGCGCCACCACCGGCGACGCCTCCTGGCCTGAAGTGGCCGCGTCCTAGCGGCGCTCAGTCGCCGGAGTCGCGCCCGCGCACGTCGAGCTCGATCAGCTTGCGCGAGAGGCTCGGCAGGTTCTGCTTGTCGCCGAGCACGCGCGCGCGCAGCTCTGAGTCCTGGCGCACCTTCGCGCTGCCGGTGAAGGTGCCGTCGGCCTTCACGCTCGCGCGGTCGGCCTGGCGGTAGCGGCGCCCGTTGGCGGGGCGGGTCTCGATCACGACCTTGGCGCCCGGGCGCACCGGCTTCACGGTGCCGGTCACATCGAACTCGCGCCCGCGGCGCGGCTTGGTGGTCTCAGCCTTGAACTCGATCGCGAAGCGCACCCGGATCAGCTTCGCCTCGCTGGCGATCGCCGGATCGCTCGCCACCACCTGGTAGCGGGTGTTCACCTCCGGATTCACCTGGAAGGAGTAGAAGCCCTGCTGCTCGGTGGTGTCGTTCGCGACTGGCGCGAACGCCGTGAACGGCGACACCGCCGCGTTCAGCGTCAGAGCGCGGTTCGGGTAGGGGGTAAGAACGTCGTCGGCCGGGTTCACGTTTCGGAAGCGCCCGGAGACGAAGCTCGGCTCGCCGAAGGTCACGGTCTTGAAGATCGCGAGCATCGTGATCCGGTCGGGCGAGGCGGGCGGCGCGGGAGCCTGTGCCAGAGCCGCCGCCGGCAGGGCGAGGACGCCGGCCAGGGCGAACAGCGCTGCGAAGCGGCTGCTCATCTCGCCGCCCCGAACATCTTCTTCGCCTCGGCGAACGCCGGCTTCCGCACGCCGTTCTCGTCGATCAGGCCCTTCTTGTTGTACGGCGGGCTCGGGTTCGCGTTGCCGCCCTCCCAGCCGGGCCGGACCTTGAAGTCCTGCAGGATCCAGGCCACCGCGCCGTTCAGCCACGGCTTCGACTCATAGGTCTCGAGGTGGTAGCGCGTGAGCTCGGTCTGGTAGCCGAAGGTGCCCTTCTCGGTTGCGGGGCCCTCGCGGTTGGCCTCGGCGCCGAACTCGGTCACGAAGATCGCCTTCTTCGGGTAGTACTCGTGCAGCTGGTCGAGGTAGGGGCCGAGCACGGCGCGGTTCAGCACCGATCCGCTCGGGCCGGGGTACCAGCCGAAGTAGCTGTTGGTCCCGATCGCGTCGAACTCGCGGTAGAGGGACACGAGCCGCACCGACGGGTAGCCCGCGATGTCGATCGCCGCGAGCCGCGTCGGGTCCATCTCGTGGATGCGCCGCACCGCGGCCTTGCCGTACCTCGTCTGCCCCGGCCCGGGCTCGCGCGGCAGCTCGTTCGCCACGCTCCAGGCGATCACCGACGGGTGGTTCGAGTCCCGCTCGATCATCGACTCGAGGTAGCGCAGGCCCTTGGTCTGCACCGACTTGAGCGCGATCGTCGCGTCGGGGAAGCGGTAGAAGGGGATCTGCTCCCAGACCAGGATCCCGGCCGCATCCGCGAGCTCGAGGAAGTGCGGGTGGAGCGGATAGTGGGCGCGCGTGATGTTCGCGCCGAGCGCCTTCAGGCTGTTGATCTGCTGCTCGCGCTTCTCGGGGGTGAAGGCGGCGCCGAACTTCGGGTCGTCCTCGTGGACGCTCGCGCCGTTCATCTTGAACTTGCGGCCGTTGATGCGCACGCGGCCGTCGCCGTCGACCTTGACCGTGCGCATGCCGACCTTGCCCTTGTAGGCGGGCCCGTCGCCGGCCTGGACCCGCAGCGGGTACATGCGCGGGCGGTTCGGCTCCCACAGGCGGGGGTTGCGGATCGTCACGCGCTCGGTGACGGTGCGCGCACCGCCGGAGGGCACGCTCACCGAGCCGAAGTCGACCCGCGTGCTGCCGATCCGCCCCTCGACGTTCACCCGCTCGCGCCCGCCGCCGGCGTTGCGCAGGGTCGCGCGCACGGTCACCTCGGCGTCGGCCCCGCGGCGCGGGATGTCCGGCAGCGCCTGCACGGCGGCCACGTCGACCTCGCC
>JACCYP010000113.1 GCA_013696425.1 Thermoleophilaceae bacterium | reverse complement strand
CCGCGGGCGGGGCGACGCCGTCAGACGCGGTCGCGGCCGGGCAGGCGTCGTCGGTGGGCCCCACCTCGAAGCCGAGCGCTCCCCCGGCGGCCTGAATCGTGCAGGCCACGTGCGTGCCGATCCCGGGGCCGACCATCAGCGTCCAGTGGTCGGGGCACGCTTCGTCGATGGGTACGCCCAGGCCGCCGAGAACGGCCTCCTCGGGACAGCCGGCGAGGTAGCCCGCGCCCTCCTGGAACACCTGCGGGTAGTCGCCGACCGGGTAGACCATGTAACCGAGGAAGTCGCCGACCGCTCCGAGGTGGAAGATCGTGCGGGCTCCCTTGATGCCCTGCTGCTCGCGGAGGTAGAACTGGATCTGCGGGAACGGCTCGCCGGGGGACATCCCGAAGAACACGTCGCCGATGCGCGCGGCCCCGGTGTAGGTGCCCAGGGACCCTGGGACGTTCCACGGCGGCGCGATGTCGCGGTCGATCGAGACGTTCATGCCGGCGATCGCCACGGGCGTCTCGGGAGCGAAGTTCGCGGCGAGGATGGGCTGGGCGAGCGGCTCCCTGATGAAGACGGTCTTGACCGCCACGCCCCTCGTCGGGGGCACCTCGGCTCCGGCAGCGGTGGCGGCGGTCATCAGCCGGTCGATGCGCGCCCGTGCGACGGCCTCGCTCTTCTCCCTGCGCGGCGGCCCCACCTCGTCGCCAAAGTCCTCGCGGCCGAGCGTGCCGACGCCCGCGATGCCCCCACCGCCGTAGCGGGCCTCGGCCATCGTCGAGGCCCACTCGGGCCAGTCGCCGGAGAGCACGTTCTGCTTCTTGCGCGAGGTGGCGTGCGGCGAGTAGTTCGAGAACGTCGCGATGCGATCGCCGGTGGTGCGGTCGTTGGCCCACAGCAGGCGGAACTCGTCGTCGGTGCCCACGTTGGGGGGCGTGTTGTAGCTCGAGGTGACGCCCGGACCGTCGGCCGTGCCGACGTACACACGCGCCGGCTTGCGCGCCTTCCATGCACGCACGGCGGCGTCGATCGCGGCGTTCTGGAGCTTCGCCAGGTACTCGGGCGGCACGCCGCCCCAGATCCCGATCGTGTCCGGGCCATGGTGGGAGTGGTCGGCCTGCACGATCACGTGGTCGGCGGCCACGCCCGTCTGCTCGGCCACCTTCTGGCGCAGGTGGTAGATGCCGAGGCCGGGGGTCTTGTAGGAGACGAACAGGCCGATGTTGGTGGTGTGCACGAGGATCATGCCGTTCTTGCCATCGCCCACCGCGAGCGCGCGGGCGTAGGAGTCGTCGGCGATGCCGTCCGGGTACGCGGGGGTGGTCGCCGTGGCCGGGGTGGGTTGCATGGTGCGCCCGCCACCGCCCTCTTCGCAGAAGTCATAGCCGCCGATGCAGAGCATCTGCCCCGCGGGCGGGTTGGCGAGCGTCTTCGCGGTGCCCACCTCGAAGGTGTCGGCCGCCTGGGCGGCGGGGGCTGCGATCAGGAGCAGGGCGAGCAGGGGGAGTAGGCGGCGCATACCCCATGAACGAACTCCGCGCGCTCAACTTTCACGCCGGTGCCCATCCCTCGCCTCGGCGCACGCGCTCGAATCCGATCCAGATGGTGTTCACGGCGGTCTGCACGATCTGCTCGCGGGGCACCTCGGGGTGGTCGCTCCACCACACGGCGAGCCCCGAGAGCCCCGCGCGCATCACCTCGGCCGCCATCTCGAGCGACTGCGTGCCGGCATCCCCGGCGATGTTCTCGACGCCCGGCTCCTGGCCGAGGATCACCGCGAGGGCGGCGCGCGCCTGGTCCTGCACCTCGCGGTGGTCGGCCTCGACCTCGGGATCGCCGCTGAAGTCGCGCAGGAACGCGCGCGCGGCGAAGGGGTGGCCCTCGACGTAGCGCGCCCAGGCATCGAGCGCACGCGGGATCCGGACCTCGGCGGGCTCGTCGCCGGCGAGGTGCACGCGCCACATGTCGAGCAGCTCGCCGCGGGTGCGCTCGAGCAGGCGCCGGTGCAGCGCCCGCTTGGAGTCGAAGTGGTCGTACACCACCGGCACGCTCACGCCCGAGCGCTCGGCGATCTCCGCGATCGTGGCGCCGTGATAGCCGCGGGCAGCCACCACGTCGAGCGCGGCGAGCTCGATCAGCTCGCGCCGCTCGGCCTTCGGCAGCCGCCTACGCTGAGTCTTCTTTGACAAACCTAATGGTCCCTAGGTAGCTTCCTAGTGGTCGTTAGGTTAACCCTGCCGAAGGAGGTCACCGTGAATCAGCCCCAGGTCGTGGATCCCGTGTTCGGATGCCGGTACCGCTTCTTCCGGACCACCAACGCGAAGGGCGAGGACATACAGGTCGTCGACATGGAGGTCGCTCCCGGCGGCGGGGTCTCCCCGCACATCCACCACTCGATGGAGGAGCGCTTCACCGTGAAGTCCGGCCGCGCAGAGTTCCTCGCCGGGCGCGAGTGGATCGGGGCCGGGCCGGGCGAGACCGTGGTGGTGCCGGCCGGGACCCGGCACGCGTTCCGCAACCGCGGCGAGGAGGTGGCGCACGTCGTGTGCGAGGCCGAGCCGGCGTCCTCACTCGAGCAGTTCCTCACCGAAGTGGCGGCGCTCTCGCGCGACGGCGTGTTCACCCGCCACGGCGTTCCGAAGGGCCCGAGCGCGGCGCTGCGCTCGGCGGTGGTCATCGACAAGCACCAGGACATGGTCGAGTTGCTCTTCCCGCCGCTGCCACCGCGGCCGGTGCAGGGCTGGCTGATGGGCCCGCTCGCGAAGCTCGGGCGCAGGCGCGGATACGCCTAGGCGCGCGGCTCGGCGTCAGCCGCTGCGGGGCGTGACGACCGTGTCGAGCCAGTAGACGCTGAGCTCGCCGGCGAGCTCCACGAAGTCGCCGAAGGCCACCGGCTTGCGGTGGTAGGCGTTCGCGTGCAGCTTGAAGGCCGCGGCCACGTCGCTGTCCGCGGTCGAGGTGGTGAGCACGACGATCGGGATCGACCTGAGCGTCGGATCCCCCTTCACCTCGCGCAGCACGGCGAAGCCGTCCATGCCCGGCATCCTCAGGTCGAGCAGCGCGAAGTCCGGTTCGGGGCGGTCGGCATGGAGTCCCTCTCCGCGCAGGTAGCGCACGGCGGCGTTGCCGTCGCTCGCGACCCGCAGGTTCGCGTTCACGCCGGCCTCCCTGAACGCGTGGCGAGCAAGCTCGGCGTCGCCGGGGTTGTCCTCGACCAGCAGGATTTCGCGCTCCCGCGTGTCCATCAACGCGCCTCCACGTCAGGGAGGGTAAAGGAGAACACGCTGCCTCCACCAGGGGCGGGCGCCGCGGCGATCGTGCCGCCGTGCCCCTCGACGATGCGCTGGCAGATCGCGAGGCCGATCCCCGTGCCCCTCGTGTCGCGCGCGGATTGCAGGCGTTCGAACATCTTGAAGATGCGCTCGCTGTCCTCGGCGTCGATGCCGATGCCGTTGTCGCGCACCACGAAGCTCCACATCTCCCCCAGCCGCTCGGCTCCGACCTCCACCTCCGGCGTGTCGCCGTCGCGGAACTTGACGGCGTTGCCGATCAGGTTCTGGAACAGCTGGAGCACCTGCGAGGGCACACCACGAACCTCGGGCAGCTCGCCCGTCGTGACCACCACGCCGTGCTCGCGGATGTCCTCGCCGAGCGTGGCGAGCACGCCCTGCACCACCGTCTCGGTGTCCACCGGCACGCGCGGCTCCTCCTGGCCGCGGCGCACCCGCGAATAGGCGAGCAGGTCGTCGATCAGCGCCTGCATCTGGTCGACACCGCTGACAACGTGCTTGATGTAGGTGTCGGCGTCCTCGTCGAGCTGTCCCTCGTAGCGGCGCTGGAGCAGCGTCGCGAATCCCGACACGACACGCAGCGGCGCCGACAGGTCGTGCGAGGCGATGTAGGCGAACTGCTCGAGGTCGGCGTTCGAGCGGGCGAGCGCCTCGGCACGTGCGGTGAGCTCAGCCTCGATCCGCTTGCGCTCGGTGATGTCGCGGATGACGCTCGAGACGAGCAGGCCCTGCTCGGTGTCGAGCGGGCTGACGCTGATCTCGACCGGGAACTCGACGCCGTCGCTGCGCAGGCCGAACAGCTCCTGGCCGACGCCCATCGGGCGCGTCTCCGGGTCGCGCATGAACGCCTTCTGGTGCTCTCGATGAGCCTCCCAGTAGCGCTGCGGGATCAGGTCGGTCACGTTCTGGCCGATCAGGTCGTCGCGTTCGTACCCGAAGAGCGCCTCGGCCTGCGCGTTCACGAGCGCGACGTGCCCGTGCCAGTCGACGATCACGATCGCGTCGGGCGCCGACTCGACGAGCGCCTGGAAGCGGCGCTCGCTGCGCAAGAGCAGCCGGTCGCGGCGCAACAGCTTCCGCGCGAGCCAGTGCCACGCGTCGGTGATCGTGTAGACCCACCAGCGGACGATCTCGCTGAGCGTTGTCATGCTGTGTCCCTAGCTCACCAGGTTTTTTCGTAACCGCTCGTGAGCTCGGTGCCGGGCTCACGCCAGCCCGGTGAGCGGTCGTACTTCTTGTTCAGGTTGAGCCGGCGGAAGTAGCGAAAGATCGGGCCGTAGGTGAAGCGCTGGAAGTTCGCGGCCACACCACCCCACGCGTCGGCCTCCATGAACGGCGTGTACTTGTCGGGGAAGCCCGGCATCGTGCAGCCGATGCAGATGCCGCCGACGTTCGGGCATCCACCGACGCCGTTCACCCACCCGCGCACGGGCACGTTGCACCTGCTCACCGGCCCCTTGCAGCCGAGCTTCACGAGGCAGCGCGGATCGTCGCCGTAGCGGGTGGCGAACTTGCCCTGCTCGGTGAAGCCGGCGCGGTTGCAGCCCTCGCGCACCGAGCGCCCGAACAGCCAGGTGGGGCGGAACTGGTCGTCGAGCTCGGGTGCGGGCGCGGACCCGGCGATGAACTGGCAGGTGTAGAGCAGCAGCTCGGTGATGTTGTCCGGCTGGGCCGGGCAGCCGGGCATGCACACCACCGGCAGGCCGGCGCGCGAGCGCCACTCGTAGCCGAGGTAGTGCACGAGGCCCATCGCGCCGGTCGGGTTGTTCTTCATCGCAGGGATGCCGCCGTAGGTGGCGCAGGTGCCCATCGCCACCACGACCTCGGCCTTCGGCGCGAGGCGGTCGATCCACTCGTTGGTGGTGATCGGCTGCCCGGTGACCGGGCTGACGCCGAAACCGGCCCAGTGCCCCTCGCCGTTGATCTGCTCGTTGGGCACCGACCCCTCGAGGATCAGCACGAAGGGGTCGAGCTCGCCCTTCTCGGCGTCGTACCAGGCCTGCATGAACTCGGCACCCGTCTCGTAGGCGAGCACCGGAGTGTGGATCACGATCTTCGGCGTGCCGGGGATCACGCCCTGCACGATGTCCTCGAGGCTCGGGCTCGTGGCCGAGGTCATGGCGAGGGAATCGCCGTCGCAGCCGAGCCCACTGGTCATCCAGAGCACGTGGACCGTCTTGTGCTCGGTCTCGTGCTGGCCCTCTGTGAACTGAGCTCCGGTGGCCATCCTTGGTCGCGGCCAGCGTACAGGGGGGACAGCGGAGAGGGATCCAGATCGGTGCTCAGCAGCCCAGCGAGTCCCGCAGGGTCTGACAAGCCATCGCCATCCGCGGTGCCGATAGAGAGGCCACTCGTCTCCGAAACGCGGCGCGCGGCACAGTGTGGAGGTTGTCGAAGTTGACCACGCAGTCGGTGGGCACTCCGTCGTCATCGGGGTTGAGATCGAGCTCCGAGCCCAGATCGCGCCTTGTACGGGTGAGCGCCGCGACCACGACGGCACCGATTCGGTCGGCAAGCGGGTCGCGCGTCAGGACCAGGACCGGCCGGTCACCGCCAGGTGTCTCAGCGAACCAGACCTCACCCCTTCGCATCGTGCCAGTCCGCCCAGTCCTCGGCTGGTCCCCAGTCGGCGATTCGAGCGATCGACAGCTCTGCATCCGTGGCGGGGGTCTCTTCCGCCTTCGAAGCGTCGACCTCCGATCGCAGGCGGACCAATTGACGATGCAGGGCCTCCCTCAAGAGCTCGGAGCGATCGACCCCCAAGGCGTCGGTCCAGCGCCGCAACTCCTCGGCCTCATCGTCTGCAACGCGGAAGCTCAACATCGTCATACAAAAACCGTATCGCGTATGACGCGATTGGGGCAGCGGAGAGGGAGGGATTCGAACCCTCGAGACGGGTTAACCCCGCCCACGCGATTTCCAGTCGCGCTCCTTAAGCCACTCGGACACCTCTCCAGGTGTCGCGCAAGGGTAGCTTCGAGCGACCCCTACAGGCCCAGGCCCTGGACGCCCCGCTCGCCCCATCCGAGGTGGTGGGCGAGCTCGTGGCGCAGGGTGCGCTCCACCTGGGCGCGGAGGATGCCGGGGTCGAAGCCGAAGTCGCGCTCGAGCGTGTCGCGGTAGATCACGATCCGGTCCTCGTAGTTCCCGCGGGCGACGGTGTCGCCGTAGTAGTGGCCGTACGCGCAGTGCTCGGCGCCGCGGTCCGAGACGATCACGGGCACCGTCTCGAGCACCTTCAGGAACTCGTGCGGAAGCGCGTCGATGGCCTCGGCCACGAGCTGGTCGAACTCGCCCTCCTCGAGCGCGGCCGCGGGCTTGGCAGCGAGCTCCTCGCTGCGCTTCACGAGCCGCTCGAACTCTTCCTCGGTCATCGAGTCACGCGCAGGCAGCCACACGGTGACCGACGCCGTGACGAGCATCAGCGCTATCGCCCCGGCCACGAAGCCGAAGAGGCCCTCCGCCCCGTCGAGGCTCGGCGGGTGGAGCAGGAACAGGACCGTTCCGAGGACGAAGGCCGCGGTTGCGGCTGCGCGCAGTGCCGGCATGGCCACTGAGGCTATGACCCATCCGGTGCGAACCGGCCGCCCCGGGCTGCTTGCGCCCTAGTCGGACTCGGACTCGGACTCGGGCACCGCGCCCGGCACCTGCTCGTCCTTCTGCTTGCCCTCCCAGTCCTTCTTGGCCTCCTCGATGTCCTTCTCGACGCGCTCGGAGCGCTGCTCGAGGTCATCGGCCATCTCTTCCGGCTCTCGTTCGTCCATACCCCGACCGTACCCGGGCTACGGCCGTACCAACGCATACCGTCCCACCGGTGACTGTCCTGTTCGTGGCGATCGGTGGTGCGGCCGGGTCGCTGGCGCGCTGGGGGCTGGCCTCGGCGGTATCCGCGGACGAGCGGCCGTGGATGATCGTGGCGATCAACGTCCTCGGTTCGCTCGCGCTCGGGTTCGTCGTCGCGATCGGCGACGGACTCTCCCCGGCGGTTCGCACCGGAATCGGCGTGGGCGTGCTCGGCGGATTCACCACGTTCTCGACGTTCTCGATGGATGTTTTCGGCGAGTTCGAGGCCGGCCGCGGGTTCCAGGCGCTGCTGATCGTCGTGCTCTCTGTAGGGCTCGGGGTGGCGGCCGCCGCCTGCGGCTGGGTCGCGGGCCGCGAGGTCGGTTAGGGTCCGCTCGACCGTCCGTCGACCCTGGAGGAGAGCGGCTTGGATACCAACCGCCTGAAGAATGTCCCGCTGTTCGCCGACATCCCGGCCGAGCAGCTCGAGGCGATCGCACCGTTCGCGACGATCCTCGAGGTCTCCCCAGGCAAGAACCTGGTCGACGAGGGCGACTACTCCTACGAGTTCATGGCGATCGAGGACGGCACCGCCGAGGTGACCCGGGACGGCGAGACTCTCGCCGAGCTCGGTCCGGGCGACTTCTTCGGCGAGATGGGCCTGCTCAGCAAGGACCGCCGCAACGCGACCGTGACGGCCAAGACGCCGATGCGCCTCGTGACCCTCTCGTCGTGGGATCTGAAGCGGCTGCAGAAGAACGCACCCCAGGCCGCCCAGGCGATCTCGGACGCCGCCAAGGCCAGGAGCGAAGAGGACTAACCGCGTCGGGTAGGTGAGGGCGCTCACACGGCTACCCTGCCCGGGGTGCCGAAGCAGCCCATCTCCTTCGATGTAGAGGCGTTCGAGCTCGTCCCCGCCGGGGACGAGCGGGTCCTCGTGCGCGTGAGCGGCCGCTGGCGCGGCCCCGCTCGGTCCCTGGGAGATATCGCGCTCGTGCTCTCGGCAGGCGGGAAGCGCCGCCGGGTGCGGGCGCTCCCCGACCCATCCGCGGAGGACCCCACCGCCGGCCCGGACGGCGTCGTGTGGCGAGGCGCGTTCTCACTCCCCCTCGCGCGCGTGGAAGGGGCCAGCTTCTCCCTGGCCAGCGAGGCCGGCGCGGTGGAGCTGCCGCGGCCCTCGCGCCGTCCCTCCCCCGCCCCGCCGAAGCCGGACGCCGGAGAGCGCCGCCGCGACGACGAGGCTCGCCGCCGCGCCAAGCGCGAAGCCCGCGAGACACGGGGCGCCCTCGAGGAGGAGCGCCGCCGGAGCGCGGCCCTCGAGGAGCGGATCGCGGCGATCGAGGAGAAGGAGCGCAACGCGCGAAGCGCATTGGCGAAGTCACGCGACGATCTCTCCGAGGCACGGGCGCTGGCGCGGAGGGCCTCCGACGGCGAGTCGGAGTCTGTTTCGGCCGCGCAGCGCGCGCGGGCGGAGGCCGAGGGACAGGCCGAGGCGCTCCGCGCGGGAGCCAAGACCGAGGCCGAGGGCCGCCGCCAGGAGGCCGACCGGCTGCGCAAGGCCATCAACAGCGCCGGCGCGGAGCACGTGGAGATCAAGCGA